>JAGBSQ010000190.1 GCA_017631775.1 Clostridia bacterium
AGAAAGGACATCTTATGAGTTCTATCAAAAATCTTGAAGACCGTGCAAAAGAAAAAAATCGCGTGCTCGCTGGCACGCTTTATCTGGTTGCCACACCGATTGGAAATCTTGCGGATCTTTCCGAGAGAGCGATCAAGGTGCTCTCTGAGGTGGATTTTATTGCGGCTGAGGATACACGCAATTCGATGCGACTTTTGACACACCTTGGCATTTCGAAGCCGATGGTCTCCTATTTTGAACACAACAAGCGCGAGAGAGGCGAGCAGATTGCCGCACGTCTTGAGAGTGGTGAGAGCTGTGCGCTCATTACCGATGCGGGAACTCCCGCCATCAGCGACCCCGGCGAAGATATGGTCGCTTTGTGTGCCGCACGTGGCATTCCCGTGACCTCTGTCCCCGGCCCTGTGGCTTCGATTGTAGCGCTCACACTTTCGGGTCTTCCGACGGGAAGATTTACGTTTGAGGGCTTTCTTTCGGTCAATAAAGCCGAAAGACGTGCGCATCTTTCGGCTCTTGCGAATGAAACGAGAACAATGCTCTTCCATGAAGCGCCCCACAAATTAGAGGCGACGCTTGACGATTTTGCGCGCATCTTTGGTGAGGATCGCCGCATTGCTATTTGCCGCGAGTTGACCAAAGCGCACGAAGAAATTTTGCGCTTGACTGTTGGCGAGGCAGTTGCTTACTATAAGGAACAAAGCCCACGTGGTGAGTACGTGCTTGTAGTTGAGGGTGCCAAGGATGCCGTTACCTCGAACTTTTGGGATGCGATGGACGTTCCCTCTCACGTGCAACATTACATCGATGGCGGCATGGCAAAAATGGATGCCATTAAACAAGTCGCTCGCGACAGAGGCGTGGCGAAAAATGAAATTTATAAGCAGGTTGTAGATTAAAAGAGTAGGCGCGCTCTCCTTCCACCGCTATCGCGGTCCCCCTCCCTCCCGGAGGGAGGCAAGAGAGTTGCACAATCTCCCACATCTTCATTATGCAAAAAAGAACCTATCTCGCGCTGAGATAGGTTCTTTTTTGTTATTTGCGGAGGTCGATCGAGATTTTTCCTTCCTTTGCAGGGGTGACGGTTTCGACGATGACATAAACGGTTTTTCCACTCTCGATGTAGCCGCGGCGCTCGTCAATGCTCTCACCTGCTTTGAGGTTGAAGAGAAGTTCTTTTACGCCAAAAACATCGTAATAAACGTTGATTTCGCCTTCTGTAAGCGATGCCTTACATTGAATGCTTCCCTCTTGTCCTTCGCCTTTCATTCTCAACTTCATAACGTAGGTGCCTTCCAATCGGGAAAAGCTGACGGTGGCGTGGTCTCCCATTTCAGAGCGCACAAACATAAACGCTTTGTAGCTGCTGACATAATTGCAAGAAGTAACCGAAAACAAGAGTGCTATGCACAAAACGAGCAAAAGAATTCTTTTCATTTCTTTTCTCCTTACCACTTGGTGGGGTTACCGTCAACGAGGTGCCAATAGTTGCCTGTAGAGGTGGGTTCGTTCTCAGAATAGAAATACACGGTGCAGGATGTAAGTGCGTTTTCGATGATTTCAACGGTTTCGTTTTTGTCATCGTCTATGGTCTTATTCTCAACGTGAACAAGCTCCACGCTTTGCCACTCGGCTTCGGTGCCAAGGTAGTAAACGGTGGTCAGCTTGGGGCAATTATCAAATGCCTTTTTGCCAACTGTTTTGATGGACGTGGGAAGAATGATTGCCTCGAGATTTTCGAATTTTTCGAAGCCGAAGGCAGAGATATTATCATAAGGTGTCGCTTCAAAGCCGGTTGCAAAATCGATAAGCGTTGTTTTTTGACGGAAGATGGTCAAAAGTTCTGTAGCGTAATCAACATATTTTTTGCCATCGCGCTCAAAATAGCGCTCAACCGTGCCCACTTGCACTTGCAAATCGGACATGGAAACGTTGCCTACCAATGCACCGCCGGAAATAACGAAATTGCCATTTCCGTCAACACTTGCAGAATAATCGCCCATTCCCCCCTTGCCGGAAAGATCGTTGGTTTGATCGGTAGAAAGACTATAAACCGTGTAAACAATACCGATGGCGCGTGCCGAACGGGTCTTATCCTTTTCGACAAAGGTTTCGATGGGTTGCGTGAGCGCATAGGTGAGCTCGTATCCGTCCTCATAAACAACGGTTACAGATTTTGCATCCTCGCGGATTTCAACTTTTTTAATGATGGGATTCTCCTCTTTTTGTGTAAGGGATTTGTCGCAACCGCAAAGCAGAAGAGCGACACTCAACACAACCAAAAGGAGAGCTGCGAGTGTTTTTTTCATGTTCATTCCTCCAAATTTTGATCAGATTTGAACAAAATATCGACTACGTGTTGCATGTTTTGGGGCATGGGAGCCGTAAACTGCATTTTTTTGCCGGTGCGCGGATGGGTCAGGTGAAGCTCGCCCGCATGCAAGCATTGACCCACGATCGATGCGCGGTGGCGACTTTCAAAGCGTGTATTGGCTCCACCGTAAACAGCATCGCCAAGAAGCGGATGGCCCACAGATGCCATGTGCACGCGAATTTGGTGCGTTCTTCCTGTTTCGAGCTGGCAGCGCAGGAGTGTGAAGGCGTTGCCGTCTGCCTCTCCCCTTGCCATGACCGACCAATGGGTAACGGCATCGCGCGAGCGCAATTCGCTATTGTGGATAACCGCCATTTTTTTGCGGTCAACGGGATGACGGCCGATAGGCGCATCGACGGTACCGCTCTCTTCGCGGAAATTTCCTACCGCGATTGCGGTATAAATGCGGCTGACATGATGCTCCTTGAGCTGTGCGGAGAGATTGAGATGCGCCTCATCGTTTTTGGCAACTACCAAAAGTCCGCTCGTATCTTTATCGATGCGATGCACAATGCCCGGGCGAATAACGCCGCCAACACCCGAAAGTGAGGAACCGCAATGATACAAGAGTGCATTGACAAGTGTGCCTGTGGGGTTGCCTGCGGCAGGATGCACCACCATTCCTATGGGCTTGTTGACAACGATAATATCATCGTCCTCATAAACGATATCAAGGGGAATATTTTCGGGCAGGGCCTCGGCTGCCTCGGGTTCGGGCAAAGTGATTTCTACCACGTTACCCTTTCCTATCTTGTAATTTTTTGCTACCGCTTTGCCGTTTACGGTGACGGCGCCCTCTTCGATAAGGCGCGCAGCAGCAGAACGCGTCAGGTCGGCATTGGTTGCCACAAACTGATCGAGTCGGGTTCCCTTGTCGGCATCCTGCGCCTCTATTGCGAGCAGGTTGCTCTCGCCTTCGTTATTGCTCCACATTTGCATCGTCTTCGGCTTTTTCTTCGGCTTTTGTCTCGGTCTTTTCTTCGGCTTCTGCTTTTGCAGTTTCCTCGACCTTTGCGCCGGCAGCCACAGCGGCCTTTTGGGCACGTTCGAGCTTGATTTCTTTTACCAAGTCAATAAAAAGCAAAACGATCATAATGCCCGCGCCTACACAAACGAAGGAATCGGCCACGTTGAAAATTGCAAAATCGATGAGTGTGAAATCGATAAAATCAACTACGTAACCCAAGAAGATGCGGTCGATCATATTGCCAATGCCACCGCCAATGATGAATGCCATGGAGATTTGCATCCAACGGCCCTCGGGACGGTAGCGGAACAGATAAACGGCAAGACCAATAATGGCAAGGGTGGAAAAAACCATAAATACCCAACGGTGATCCTTGAGCATGCCAAATGCCATGCCTGTGTTTTCGGCATAGGTAAAGTGCAAGACCTCACGCCACAAGGGGAAGGATGCCTCACCCTGCAAGAAAACAACCGCCAACCATTTGGTAACCTGATCCAAACAGATAATGCCTGCAATAATGGCGATTAATACAATGGTCATAAAAATTCTCCTTTCTCTTTTTAGGGAAAGATAGTGCGAGGAGGGACACTTTTTGCAAAGAGTCCCTTCCCCAACTGTCAATTATTATTTCAAAATGTCGCGGCAACGAGCGCAGATAAATCCACCCTCGCCATCATCTTCACCCTCGGTGGAGAAGCTCCAGCAACGGTCACACTTGCAACCGTCGGCAGGCTCAACCAGCACTGCGAGTTGGCTCTCTTCGCCACAGTAAGCGTTCTCGGGAGCGTCGGTAGCCTCTACCTTAACACCGGAAACGATGAATACGGTGGTGAGTTCGGTGCCAAAAGCGTTCAGGAGTGCGAGCACTTCCTCGTTCTTGGTGTAAATGGTGATCTTTGCTTCAAGCGACTTACCAACCAGCTTCTCTGCTCTGGCAATTTCAAGCGCCTTCATAACGTCATCGCGAACTTCAAAGAGCTTGTTCCACTTTTCTGCGATGTCGGAGAAGCAAAGGGATTCGTCATATGCGGGCATATCGTTGAGGAATACGCTCTCGCACTTATCCTCTGTCTTGTGAGGAATTGCTTGCCACATCTCTTCTGCGGTGAAGGAGATGATGGGAGCGAGCAGACGAACCAAACCGGAGAGAACAAAGTACATAGCGGTTTGTGCGCTGCGACGAGGTGCACCGGTGGTCTTGCCGGTGTATACGCGATCCTTGGTGATATCAACGTAGAGCTTGGAAAGCTCGGTGGTGCAGAAGTTGTTGATTGCATGATATGCTACGTGGAATTCGTAGGTATCGTATGCGGTCTTAACGGTCTTGGTCAAATCATTCATTGCGGAAATAACCCAACGGTCGATTTCAAAGAGCTCGTCAAATGCAACAGCATCGGTATCGGGATTGAAATCGTTGAGGTTTGCAATGAGGATACGAACGGTGTTACGAATCTTGCGGTAAGCATCGGAGAGTTGCTTAAAGATCACGTCGGAAACGCGAACGTCTACGCGGTAATCGGAGGATGCTACCCACAGACGAACAAGGTCGGAGCCGTACTTTGCAACGATATCCGAAGGAACGATAACGTTACCCAAGGACTTGTGCATTGCCTTGCCCTCACCGTCAACTACCCAACCGTGGGTCAGGACGGTTTTGTAAGGTGCTTGCGCGTTGCCGGTGGAGCCAACTGCCGTCAGGAGCGAGGATTGGAACCAGCCTCTGTATTGGTCGGCACCCTCAAGATACATATCTGCGGGCCAACGTTGCTCGGGGTTGTTCTCCATAACTGCGAAGTGAGAGGAACCGGAGTCGAACCAACCATCAAGGGTGTCGGTTTCGGTGGTAAAGGTCTTGCCGCCACATTCGGGGCATACGAAGCCTTCGGGCAGAAGCTCTGCAGCACTCTTTTCGTACCAGATGTTAGAGCCGTTCTCGGCAAAGAGGTTTGCTACGCGCTCGATGGTCTCATCGTTGCAAATAGGCTTCTTGCAGCAATCGCAATAGAATACAGGAATGGGCAGACCCCAGTGACGTTGACGGGAAATGCACCAGTCAGCTCTTTCGCGAACCATTTGCTTGATGCGGTCGCCGCCCCATTCAGGGAGCCATTCTACCTTTTCGCAAGCTTCAACTGCTTCGTTCTTAAATGCATCTACCGAGCAGAACCATTGAGGAGTTGCACGGAAGATGATGGGGTTCTTACATCTCCAGCAGTGAGGATACTCGTGCTCGATCTCGGCAGACGCAAAGAGTGCACCGGTCTCCTTCATGTCAGCGAGAATTGCCTCGTTGGATTTGTCATAGCGCAGGCCTGCGAACTTGCCTGCCTCTTCGGTTTGGTAACCTCTATCGTCTACGGGAACGAGAGGAGGCAGACCGTAGCGACGGCAGGTAACGTTATCGTCTGCACCAAAACCGCCTGCGGTGTGTACACAACCGGTACCGCTCTCCATGGTAACGTAATCAGCAACTACAACAAGGCTGTCACGGTCAAGGAAGGGATGTTGCGCGGTCATGTATTCAAAGTCCTTACCTGCACGGCGGTCGAGAACCTCATAGCTCTCAATGCCACCCTCAAGCATGGTCTTGCCGCAAAGTGCCTCGGCTACGATGTAGCACTCGCCGTTGTCGGCCTTAACGATTACATAGGTCTCCTCGGGGTTGAGCGCGATTGCTTGGTTGCCGGGAAGGGTCCATGTGGTGGTTGTCCAAATGATGAAGTAGGTCTTGTTGACGTCGCAAAGGCTTGCGAGCTTGCCTTGATCATCTTTTACTTGGAACTTAACATAGATAGAGGTGCAGGGGTCGGTTTGGTACTCGATCTCTGCTTCTGCCAATGCGGTCTCATCGTTGGGGCACCAGTAAACCGGCTTGAGGCCCTTGTAGATGTAACCCTTTTTATACATTTCTCCGAATACGCGGATCTCGCGTGCTTCAAAGGTCTTATTCATTGTCAGATAGGGGCGCTCCCAATCGGCAACGATACCTAGACGAATGAATTGCTCCATTTGCTTATCAACAAAATCTTGTGCAAACTTGTGGCAAGCATTGCGGAACTCGGGAATAGACATGCTCTTGCGGTTGAGCTTGTTCTGCTTGATGATGGCAGACTCGATGGGCATACCGTGGTTATCCCAACCGGGAGTAAAGGGTACGCGATACCCCGACATTGCATGAGACTTGTTGATAAAATCCTTGAGGATCTTGTTCAGGGCGTGGCCCATGTGAATATTGCCGTTGGAGAAAGGAGGGCCGTCGTGCAGAATGTAGAGCGGCTTTTCCTTGCTGTTTTCCTGCATTTTGTTATACAGGTCGATGGATTCCCAATACTTGAGCATTTCGGGCTCGCGTTGCGGAAGTCCCGCACGCATCGGGAACTCTGTGGTGGGCAGGTTTAATGAACTTGTGTAATCCTTTGCCATTTTCTTAAACTCCATTATTTTCTATCCTTGCGGATTATTTTACGATTTTTATGCCGTGAAACAAAAAACGCCCCACAGCAACAACTGCTGTGAGACGGAAAGCTCCGCGGTACCACTCACCTTCGCCAATTGGCGCACTCGAGGGACAAACATCCCTTAACCCTTAACGCAGGCATACGGATGCAGCTACACAGGCACTCCCCTTCACCGCACCGACTCAAAAGTGATTCCCTCTGTTTACTCTCCATGTGCTCGCACCGATCGCACACTCTCTGCAGAATTTCAACAAAGGCCGTCTTTTTCATCGCCATTCCTATGTAGTATAGCATAACTTTGCAGATTTGTCAACTGTGTTTGAAAAGATTTTTTATTTATTTATATATATCTTTATGCCTATTGACACGCCCCCCGAAAAGTGCTATAATGGACAAAAAAGACATGGGAGGTATTGACTTATGTTGATTAGTGTTAGCACTTGGTCCTTGGAGGACCGTTTTGGTGCCAAAAAGATGTTTGAAATGATGAGAGATGCCGGTATTATGGCGGCAGACTACAATATTGACGACTGGATTGGCAACCGCGCACAAATGGATGCGCGTCCCAACTCCAAAAGAAGCGAAGAAGAGGTTATTGCTTACTACTCCGAAATTCGTCGCCTTGCAGACGAGGCCGGCATTACCATTGGTCAAACCCATGCCGCTTTTGGCCCTGTTGGTGTTTATACAAGTGAGTTGCGCGCCGAAATGATAAAGGCCACCGTAAATGCAATTATTGCAACAAGCGTGCTTGGCGCTCCCTACGTTGTTATTCACCCCCTGAACATTCGCGGCAGACTTTTTGACGAGCAGCTTGAAGAATGTCGCGAGCTCAACAGAGAGTTCTTCTCTGAGCTTGTTCCCTACCTCAAAAAGTACAACGTAAAGGTTGGTATGGAGAACATGTGGGGCATGGATGCACAAAGCATTATTCGCCCCTGCGTTTGCTCCCGCCCCGAGGAAATTCTTGAATACATCAATTTGGTTGATCCCGAATGCTTCTGTGCTTGCCCCGACCTCGGTCACTTTGTTCTGACCGGTAACGACACGGGCGATACTCCTGCCGGCGCTATTCGCAAGCTGGGAGAGCAAGTAAAGCTCATTCATGCGCACGAGGTCAACGGCTCTCGCGACAACCACAGCGCTCCTTTTGATTTTGACAAGCCTATGGATTGGCGCGGCATTGCAGAGGCTCTGCGCGATATCAACTACCAAGGAACCCTCAACTTTGAAATTGGCGGCTACTACTACAACCGTTACCCCGACGAGCTCGTTCCCGCAGCTCTTGAGCACGTAGCAGCTGTTGGCAAATACATGATCGATATCATCGAAAAATAAAAAACAAGGGAGAACCCGCAAAGGTTCTCCCCTTTTTATTTTGCCTCTTTAAATTTCTTTTTCGAACTCTTCGTTAAGCTCGGAGTATGCGGAAAGCATAGGCTTTACGTCAATGCCGCTCTTGCGGTCATAGTAGTTTTTGGTAATCTTCCAAACAAGACCACTCATAGCGATAAGGGCGATCAGGTTGGGAATTGCCATAAGACCGTTTGCGGTATCGGAGATGTTCCACAGCAGGTCACTTTCGATAACGGCAGATGCAACGATGAGAAGAACGTAAATGATTTTGAATGCAACAACTGCAATCTTTTGTCCCTTTTCGCCAAGCCATTGGAAGCAGAATGCGGTCGCCTTTTCGCCATAGTAAGACCAAGCCATAAT
>JAGBSQ010000027.1 GCA_017631775.1 Clostridia bacterium
AACACAGCCGCAACAGCGGCAGAACGTCGCCACGTGCGTATATCTTTGAGCCATTCCCTTACTTGCATATTGTTCCTCCAAAAGGTTGTATGTAAAGGGAATGTTGCTAACGCTGTTTAGTTTTCTTCTTTCTTCATCGCCGCGCGACGGAGCTGTCCGCAGGAGGCGTTGATGTCGGAGCCGAGCTTGCGTCTCACCGTTGCACGAATGCCCTTGGCTTCAAGCGCCTTGGCAAATGCCGCAACCGCCGCCTTGTTCGACTTTTTAAATCCCGTCTCCGCCACCTCATTTACGGGAATGAGGTTGACGTGTATGGGCATGGTTTCGGTGCGCGAGCGCAGATGCGCGTTGAGCACCTTTGCCAATTTGTTGGCGTTTTCTACCGAATCGTTTTTGCCCGCAATCAGGGTATATTCAAAGGAAATTTTGCGCCCTGTGTGTGCAAAGTATGCACGGCAGGTGTCAAGAAGCTCCCCTACTCCCCAACGGTTGTTGATGGGCATAATGGCAGAACGCGTCTCGTCATCGGGCGCGTGAAGAGAAATCGAGAGCGTGATGGGGAGATCCTCCTCCATCAGCATCTTGATGCGGTCAACAAGTCCGCAGGTCGAGAGCGAAATATGACGGTAGCCGATGTTCAGCCCTGCCTCGCAGTTGACAAGGTGCAAAAATTGAATAACGTTATCGTAGTTGTCAAGCGGCTCGCCAATTCCCATCATAACAATGTTGGAAATGCGCTCGCCAAGCTCCTTTTGTGCGGCAATGACCTGACCGAGCAGCTCATCGGCTCCAAGATCGCGCACGCGGCCGCCAATGGTAGAGGCGCAGAACTTGCACCCCATGCGGCAACCAACCTGCGAGGAGATGCAAATGGTGTTGCCATGCTCGTATTTCATTACAACACTCTCAACGCAGTTTCCGTCCGAAAGGCCAAACAAAAATTTGACGGTGCCGTCAATGGCGGAAACCAATTTGAGCTCTACCTCGGGCAAGTGATAGTGGAAGGATGCGCGCAATTTTTCTTGCAGTTTTTTGCCTATGTTGGTCATATCATCGGGCGAGATGCCGCGATGGAGCTGTTCAAAAATCTGCTTTGCACGGTATTTGGCCTCACCGTTCTCAACCATCCAAGCTTCAAGCTCTATAATACTTTGTGCGAGCAGTGCGGGTTTTTGTTCGTTCATTGTGCGTCTCCTTTCTGTATTGTGTCCAAAAATTTGGGGAATATCAATTTTCATTTACACGCTCAAGCACGGCATAAAAGAAGCCGTCGGTTCCGTCGGTGTCGGGATAGAGCGTGCGCTGTTCGTTGAGTTTAAAACAGTTGTTTTGAGCGAGGAAACGCGCTACGTTCTCCTCATTCTCTTGGGGCAAAAGCGTGCAGGTGGAATAGACCAGCTTGCCACCGATTTTGACGTATTGCGATGCGCTTTTGAGAATGGCAAGCTGAATATCGGGCAAAGCCGCACTTGCGGCAGGGTCTTTGTAGCGCAATTCAGGCTTTTTGGCAAAGACGCCAAAACCCGAGCAGGGTACGTCGCAAAGCACGCGGTCGAATGTGCCGAGCCACTCTTGGTTTGTGTTGCGCGCGTCGCGCTCTTCGGTTTGTAAAATGGAAATGCCAAGTCTTGCGGCTCCGCTCTCAACCAAAGAAAGTTTATTTTTATGCAGATCGCAGGAAATGACCTCTCCGCGGTTTTGCATATCGATTGCCGCGCCAAAGGATTTTGAGCCGGGGCAAGCGCAGGCATCCAGCACGCGCATTCCTTCTTGTGCATCCAATGCCTTGACACAAAGCTGCGAGGCTTCATCTTGCACGAAGAAGAGGCCGTCGTCAAAACCGTAAAGCTCGGTTACAGGAGATTTATCGCAAACGTGAATACCAACGTCGCTCTCGTTTGTGGGAAGCGCGCGAATGCCCTGCTCTCCTATTTTTGCAATCAGCTCCTCGCGAGAGATGCGCAAGGTGTTGGTGCGCAAAGTCAGGTCGGGATGCTCGCCAAAGGCGGCAAACAATTCTTCGGTGCGAACAAGTCCAAATGCGGCAACAAAGCACTCGCAAAGACCTTCGCAAAAAGAATATTTTACAGACAAATAGCGAATAGGATCCTCATTCTTCTCGGGAATGGGAATTTCTTTTCCGCTTCGAATAAACGCGCGCAGAATGGCATTGACAAATCCACGGCTGCGCTTGGGTGCCATATTCACCGTTTCGTTTACGGCGGCGTGGTCGGTCACGCGGTCAAGATAGGCAAGCTGATAAATTCCAAGGCGCAAAAGCGTGCGCACGTCGGGGGAGATATCCTCGCCCTTTCTATCACAAAGACTGTCGATGACGGCATCGAGTGTGATCTGGCGCTCAATAACGCCATAAACAAGTGCGGTCAACAGTCCTCTGTCGGGGGACGTCAGGTCAGAACGCTTGATGGCGGTATCAAGTGCAATATTGGAATATTGCTCTGCCGACGAACAGCGCACCAAAACGTCGTATGCAATTTTACGAGGGTCGCTCATACGTCGGCTCCTTTCTTTTTTGTGTGAAAATCTTATTTGTTTTTGAGCATTTTGCGCTCGACGCGCGAAAGCTTATAGTCTACCCATTCCGATGCATCGTCATAGAGACAAAGTGTGCCATAGGGGCGTTCTTCGTAATTGAGGTCACCCATATAATAAATGTCGGCAAACACGTAGAGCATATCGGGCGTGACTTCTACGTTATCGAAAACAAAGCGGTAATAGGTGTAAAGCGAGGTTTCGGTGCGAATGGCAGCGGTGGGATAGTAACGCTCCATTGCCAAATTCTCCGTGTTTTCGTTATCCCCTTGGTTGTCGGGGGTGAGGTCCTTGGTGGTTACAAGCGTGAGGTCAAACAGCTCCTCGCTCTTGTCGGGAATTGCACCAAGACCGTAATCTCTTGCCAAATGCTCAATGGTGCTGTTGTTGTAACGGAACACTAGTTGCACCTGCCGGGCGTCGGGAATGAACACGTATTGTGTGATGGAAAAATAACCTCTGTTATACTCGGCAAGTGTGATGGTATCTTGCATTTGATATTGCAAAACAAGGTTTTTTCCCTTCTCTTCATAGGCCTCGTAAAGGGCATCGTTCCCCATCAAGTATTTGACCTCTTTGGGGTCACCCGAGGAGAACACGCGCCACAAAAGAATGCCGCAAATGATGCAAAGCAGGAGTGAAATACTCCATTTAACAACGCGCCAAAAAACGCGCATGTTATGTCCTTGTGCCATAGTCTCCTCCTTTTAGTTTTGCAAAAGCGCGCCAAGATGCGCTTCAAGCGCCACGCCCATTCTCACAGGGGTATCGATTTTTGCCGACTCGGTAATCAGCAGAACGATAAAGTCTGCCGCGCGTGTGCAAGCGACCTCAAAGCTATCGCCTTGCAAAAGGGCGCCAAGCAGAACAGATGCAAAAATATCACCCGTGCCGGGATAGGAAATATCCTGACACATGCGCTTGACCCAAAAGATGCGGCCGTCCTCGTCTCTGCCGGCGTTGGCAACAATGCCGCCCGCAAGGCCAATGCCCGTGATGACAATTTGCCCATGGCATACGCCGGAAAGCTTTTGGAGAAGCGAGAGAACAAACGCCTCGGCTTCTTTTTCGGTCAGCTTTGCGGTATCGATATAGGGGGTATCTGTGAGGAAGCAAGCCTCGGTAAGGTTAGGGGTAATCACTTGAGCGTGGGTGCTCAATTCGCGAATACCGTTGGCAAGCGCCTTTGTGTATGTAGAATAAAGCACGCCGTCGTCGCCCATAACGGGGTCAACGAGAATGATGGGTGCTTTGCCGGTTTCGTCGGGTGTTTTTCCAAAATGCTCTATAAATTCGCGCACAACCGAGATCTGCTCCTCGCTGCCGAGAAATCCGGTATAAATAGAACCGAAGGTCATCGAAAGGCGGTCGAAATGTGCCGCAATGTGTTGCATATCGTTGGTCAGGTCACGAAAATACAAATCCTCAAAGCCACCCGTGTGGCTGGAGAGGAGCGCGGTGGGAAGCGGAACGGTTTGATATCCCATAACCGAAAGGGTGGGAATGACAACCGTGAGTGCGCATCTGCCCACGCAGGAAAAATCGTGTATTGCGGCAATGCGCCGCGGCGGTAAATGTTGCATATATCTTCCTTCTTTTTCGCAAAATGCGAAAGGATTTTGGGGTGATTTCTCAATTTTTGAGTCTATCAAGGGCGTTTTGCAAAATGATTTGCGCGGAAAGTGTATCGATGACACCCTTTCTCTTTTGCCCTCTTGTGTTGGTTTCGTTGAGATAGCGCGAGGCGCTCATGGTGGTCATGCGCTCGTCAATCATGGCAACGGGAATATCCTCGAGCTGCTCGCGCAAAAGTCCCGCAAACTCGCGGCAACGCTCGGCACGAAAGCCCTCGGAACCGTCCATATTCTTTGGGAGTCCCACAACAATGGCAGAGACCTTTTGCTCGCGTGCAACCTCTACTACCTTGTCGGCTGTTTTTTGAATGCCGCCGGGACTGACGTATCCAATACCCGAGGCGAGAAAACGGCTCGTGTCCGAGACGGCAAGTCCGGTTCTTGTGTCGCCAAAGTCAACACCGAGAATGCGACCTTTGGTTTGCTTCAGGTCTAAAATCGTTACTTCTTGCATGGCTTTATCCTCTTATGCATTGGGAGCGGAAAGAACATCGCCAACAGCGATCTTGCGGCCGTTGATGAAATCTGCCGCCGCCATTCTCTTTTTGCCCTCGGGGAGAACTGTGAGAATAGAGACGGAACCCGTGCCGCAGGCAACCTCAATTTTGCCGCCTGCAAGAGACAAAACCGTTCCCGCGGGAGCGAGAGTTCCCTCTCGTTTTGCCACCTCGGTGGTGGGAACCTTAAGCATTTTGCCGTCGGGCGTGTAGGTGAATGCGAGCGGAATGGGAGAGAGTCCGCGAATTTGGTTGTGAACTTCATTTGCCGACTTTGTAAAATCGATGAGGCAATCGCTCTTTTCAATTTTTGCGGCATAGGTGGCAAGGCTATCGTCTTGCTTGATGCGCGTAAGTGTTCCTGCGCGGAGTTCCTTGAGAGTAGAAAGAAGCGTATCTGCTCCACATTCGCCAAGCTTGTCGTGAATGGTCTCAAAGTTATCGTCCTCTTCGATGGTGACCTTACCAACAAGGAGCATGTCTCCCGTATCGAGACCGACGTCCATCATCATGGTGGTAATGCCGGTTTCAGGTTGTCCCTCCATAATGGCGCGCTGCATGGGCGCCGCTCCGCGATAGGCGGGCAGAAGAGAGCCGTGCACGTTGATGCAACCGTACTTGGGAAAATCCAGAACGTTTGCCGGCAAAATTTTGCCGTACGCCACAACAATAATGAGATCGGGCGCGAGCTCGGAAAGCAGATTTGCAAACTCCTCACCGCGCAAGGTGTTGGGTTGGTAAACCGGAATTCCCTTCTCGGTCGCGTACACCTTTACGGGGGGCGGTGTCAGCGTGTATCCGCGTCCCTTAGGCTTGTCGGGTTGGGTAACGACACCAATGACGTTCTCGCCTGCTTCTACAAGAGCGCGCAGAGAGAACAGTGCAAAATCGGGCGTGCCCATAAACAGAATTTTCATGCTCATTCTTCCAATTCCTCAATCATGCAATCAATAAAGAGCTTGCCGTCGAGATGGTCGATCTCGTGGCAGAATGCGCGAGCGAGAAGGTCACTGCCGCTCACCTCATATTCTTCGCCGTTGCGGTTGAAGGCGCGTACCGTGACGTGCTTGGGGCGCTTGGTAATGCCCCAACGGCCGGGAATAGAAAGACAGCCTTCTTGTTCTTGTTGTTCACCTGCATATGCTACAATACGAGGATTGATGAGCTCATACAGTTGTCCCTCTTCTACCTCAACGATGGCAATGCGACGAAGCACGCCTACTTGGGGTGCGGCAAGACCGACACCGTCGGCCGCGTGCATGGTTTCGATCATATCATCGAGGAGTGTGATGATGCGAGGGGTGATTTTTTCAACGGGACGGCAAACCTTGCGGAGTGTTTCGTCGCCGTGCTTTACAATTTTGAGTTTTGCCATAATAGTTTCCTCACTTTTAGAGACTTGACGGATTTAAATCGATGCTAAGCGTAACTTTTTTGCTCACTCTTTGACCAAAGGTAGAGAGCAATTCTGCCAGCATCGAGAGCGTGCGGCGCGTCAGCTTGCACTTGAGCACCATGCGCATACGGTATTTGTTATCCACCCGATAAACGGGGGCTTCAAAAGGTCCAAAGGTAACAAGGGTAACGTCCTTGTACTCTCCCTCCGCCATCTCCTTTATCATTTGCGCCATCATAGTGGTGGCGCGCAAAAGCTCGGTTTCATACGCTCCCGTAACGGTCAAAAGAGCGATGTCGCAGAAGGGCGGGAAGGTCAAAAGCTTGCGCAGGCGTATTTCGCGCTCATAAAAGCTTTCGTAGTCTTGCGCCGAGGCAAGACGAATGACCTCGCTATCGGGGTTGTTGGTTTGAATGATTGCCATTCCCTCTTTGTCGGCGCGACCTGCGCGACCGATGACTTGCGTGAGCATTGCAAAGGTGCGCTCGGATGCGCGATAGTCATCGAGATAAAGAGAGGCATCGGCAAGAAGCACACCAACCAAGGTAACGTCGGGGAAATCATGCCCCTTGGTGACCATTTGGGTGCCGAGCAGAACGTCTGCCTCGTGTGCACGGAAGCGGCCAAGCAATTCGTCATAGGCGAATTTTGTGGTGGTCGTGTCGGTATCCATGCGCAAAATGTTTGCTTTGGGAAGGAGCGTTTGCAGCTCTTCCTCAACGCGCTGTGTGCCAAATCCCATGCGAGCCAAATGCTCGGAGTGACAGTTGGGACACTCCTTTGGCATCGGCATACGCTTGCCGCACCAATGGCAAACAAGGTCGCCATCGTGCCAAGTGCCTTTGCGCGTATGATAGGTCATTGCCACCGAGCAAGAGGGGCAAGTCACCGCCTCACCGCAAGAGCGGCAGCTGACAAAATGGTTATATCCGCGGCGGTTGATAAAAAGAACCGTTTGCTCGTGCGCATTCGTCACGCGGCAAAGCTCGCCCATAAGCTCCTCGCCAAGAGGAGAGAGGCTGCCCCCCTGCACCTCGCTACGCATATCGGCAACGCGAACCTCGGGCAATTTTGCAGAGCCGAAGCGGTGCTTGAGCGTAATGAGCGTGTAGGTTCCCTCTTTTGCCTTTTGGTAGCTCTCCAAGGAAGGAGTTGCCGATGCCAAAAGCATGAGCGCCTTGTTGTGTGCGCAACGGTAACGCGCAATATCACGCGTGTGATATTTGGGGTTTTGGTCGGATTTATAAGTATGTTCTTGTTCTTCGTCAATAATGATCGCACCGAGGTTTTTGACGGGCGAAAAAACCGCCGAGCGTGTGCCGATAACAACGTCGGCACGTCCGTCGCGAATGCGACAGTAAGCATCGTATCTCTCCCCTGCCGACAGTCCCGAATGAATAACGGCAACTCTATCACCGTAACGTGCGCAAAAGATTGCCACCGATTGGGGGGTGAGTGCGATTTCGGGCAGCAGAACAATAACGCCCTTGCCCTCATCAAGAAGTTTATCGATAAGGGTCAGCATAACGCAGGTCTTGCCGCTTCCCGTAACGCCGTGGAGCAGCGCCGCCTTGGCTTCACCCGAGTTGACAAGAGACGAAAGGGTCTCCATTGCCGCCGATTGTTCTTCGCTTAAGTGAATGGGCGTTCTGCCCAAATATTTTGCATTGCCGTAAGGATTGCGCTCTTGGCGCATTTGCAGGGCAACGAGAATGCCCTTGCCCGAAAGGGTTTTGAGGGGCGTGTCGGTAATGCCTGCGCGCTCCTTGATTTCGGTTGCGGTCATGGGCAATTCGCTCTCAAGAATGGTTGCCAGTGCCTTTTTTTGTGCCTCGGATGTCAATTTGACCTCTTTTACGGTCTCGCCGTCAATCAAGGCATACGCGTCCTCGCGCGAGATAGCAACCTGCCAAACACGCTCGGTCTTCTCACCCTTGGCTTCCTCGAGCACGCTCTTCTTTTTGGCAATGCCGAGGTTGACAAGGTGGCGGAGCTTGAGCTCTACCCCTGCGCCAAAGCGGCGGCGGAGAGCCTCGAGAGAAATTTCACCGTTTTCTAATAGATACTCATATACGAACAAATCCGACGATGGTACGTCGTCGGAGCTGGTGGGTATATGTTCCTCGGACAGGGCATACGTAGTGACAAGACGGGAGAGTGAGGAGGCAGGGATCATGGCTCTGACAGCATCCCCCGTGGTACACAGGGTGCGCAGCTTCATAAAAGCGCAAAGCCCGAGCATTTCCTCATTCAAAAACATTTCCTCAGGGCATACGGATTGCAAGGACTTTGCCTCTTTGTAGGGCGAGGTGTCGCGCAGCTCCACAACCAACGCCAAGCGGCGCTGATTTGCCGTGCCAAAAGGAACCGTGACGAAAGAGCCGGCAGAGACTTCCTCTGCCAACTCTTCGGGTATCACATAATCGTATATACCGTCAATCGAGTACGGATTGTCGAGCAGGCATACGCCCGCAAAACGGCTCAATGGTATCTCCTATTACTCTGCATCGGACAGAGTGTCCTCTGCTTCTTGAGCTACTTCCTCTTCGGGAGCTTCATTTGCATTGAGGTCGATAACGTATTCGCCTGCATACAAACGGTTAACTGCTACGTGAACAGCCTTTTCGTCACGCAGCTCTTTGTCGATCATGGTATTGATGGGACGGTCGGTCTCCTTGTTACCGGTGATGGACTTTTCTGCCGCGTCGTGTTGACGAACGTACTCATCGGTGATGAGGCGTGCGCACTTTGCGGTAGCGAGTGCAAGCTCATAGCGGTTGTATTCGCCCTTGGTCAATTCTTCAATGGTAGGATGCAACATAATTTTATCTCCTTGCTTTATGCAAAATTTACGGTGGATGTATTAAGCCTCAAAATAGGTTGCGGGAACCCCGAGGTTACGCTTGATCGCCCAGCGCTCGGCGTGAACGATGTCTTGAATATCGTCGGCACATTTGTCAACGGTGTTGTTGATGACAACGTAGTCGTATCTATCAAAATATTTCATTTCCTCATAGGTCTGCTTCAGTCTGCCGGCAATGACCTTGTCGGTCTCGGTGCCGCGGGAGCGCAGTCTTCTCTCCTGCTCGGAGAAGGAAGGAGGAAGCAGCATAA
>JAGBSQ010000191.1 GCA_017631775.1 Clostridia bacterium
CAACAGAAAACACCACCCCCGAGGAGACAACGCCCCCCGAGGAGGCAGAGGATTTGCCCCCTGCCCTGTTAGAGGGAAACGTTCTCAACCGCGTTTGTGTAACGTCGGGCGAGAGTGAGAGCGAGGTCTTTGCCGCAAAAGAGCTGACCTCTTATCTCTCCAAAAAAGGCATCACCGCGGGCGAGGGCGGCTTCCCCGTTTCCATCTACATTGACGAAACCCTCGGCAAGGAATGCTTCTCCATCGATGCGACCGTTTCGGGCGAGAACCCCTGTATGACCATTGTTGGCGGTGACGGCCACGGCGTTCTTTACGGCGTTTATAAATTTCTTGAAGAATACGCAGGTGTTCGTTATTTTATGCCCGACCTTGAAAAGATCTATGACGGTGACGTCGTTCTTAAGGATGGCAATCTGCTCTCCTATACCCCTTACTTTGAATCTCGCAGACTCAACTGGAACTGCATAACCAAAAGCGCTATGTGGTGCTCCAAGCAAGGCATCAACGGTCACGACGGCATTTTGACAAGTGACAAGTTTGGCGGAAAAGAGGTTTATGCAAGCGGCTTGTTTGTTCACACACTTGGAAAACTGACCGAAACAGGCGGTGCGGCTTCTCCCAATCCTTGCCTGTCAAGCGAAGAAAACTATCAAAAGGTTCTCAAAAACGTACGAGAAATCTTAGAAAAAGATCCTACTGTTGATATTGTTTCTATTTCGCAAAACGATAACAACGAATATTGCACCTGTTCAAAATGCGCCGCCGTTGACAAAGAAGAAGGAAGTCCTTCCGGTTTGATGCTCCGCTTTGTCAATCGCATTGCAGAGGAACTCGAAGCAGACTACCCCAACCTTGTAATTGATACATTGGCTTATAACTACACGCAAAAGCCTCCTAAAATCACCACTCCGCGTCACAACGTGTGCGTGCGCGTTTGCTCTATTCGTTGCTGCTTTATGCACCCCTTGACCGAGTGCCCCGACGCGCCCGGCCCCAACGGTGAAACTTGGACGAGAACTTCCACTTTTGTAAAAGACTTGGAAGCTTGGGGCAAGATCTGCAACCGCATCTATATCTGGGATTACACTACAAACTTCCGCTATTACGTTCCCACCTATGCAAACTTTGGCGCCCTGCGCGAGAATATGCAGTTTTACTATGAGAACGGTGCGCGCGGAATGTTCCCGCAAGGCAATAGCCAATCGGTTTCGGGTGAGTTTGGTGAGCTCCGCGCTTACCTCCTTGCCAAGCTGATGTGGAACCCCTACATGACCGAGGAAGAATACTACCGCCACATGGATGAGTTCCTGGAAGCCTACTACGGTGAGGGCTGGGAATACATTCGCAAATACATCGACAAAACCACAGAGTTTGCATCTAACAGCTGTATGTTCATTTACGAATCCCCCTTTGAGGGCGTCACCGAAGAAGAATACCGCGCCAACGAAGAAGATTTTGAGGCTTGGTGGTCGGCAGCCGAAGAGCTTGCAGGCGACCGTGCAAGATTCGTCAGACGTTCTCGCTTGCAATGGCGCTACATCAAGCTCCTCCTCCACCCCAACGAGGTGGATGAAATAGCACTCAACTCCGACATCACATTTTATAATATTCGGTGGGCTGAAAACAACGCCTACAACAAACCTCCCCGCGATCTCTTTCCCTCTTATTTTTCATAAAGAACCATAAAAAGGAGACAACACCATGAGCATTACTCTCAAAAACGTTTCTATTCTCACAGGCAATACCGACACCGAGATCTATGCCAAAGAGGAGCTGCAAAAATATTTGGAAGCCAAGGGCGTAACCGTCACTGAGGGCGGCTACCCCATCACCATCACCTACGATAACACACTCTCGCGAAACGACGGTTTTCGCGTCAGCGCAACCCAAGAGGGCATGACCATTGCAGGCGGCACCGAGCATGCTGTTCTCTATGGCGTTTATAAATTCCTTGAGGAATATGCAGGCGTTCGTTACTTTTTGCCGCGCCTTGAAAAAATCCCCGCAGGCGACATCACCTTTGACGAGGGCGTCCTCATTGATTTTGCCCCCACTTTTGAATCCCGTCAAATCAACTGGAATGCTGTTGCACACAGCGCCGAATGGTGCACCAAGCAAGGCATTAACAACTGTGATGCCGACATGAGCGGCAAGTTTGGCGGCAAATGGAGCTACGGTGGCTTGTTTGTTCACACCATTGGTATTTTGACCGAAACCGGCAAGTGGGGCGATGCAAACCCCTGCCTCTGTGACCCCGAAAATCTGAAAAAGGCCATCAAAAACGTTAGAGCCGCTCTTGAAGCCAATCCCAACACCGATATCGTCTCTGTCTCTCAAAACGATAACAACACCTACTGCAAGTGCGAAAAGTGCCAAGCAGTTGATGCCGAGGAAGGCAGCCCCTCGGGCAATATGCTCCGCTTTGTTAATGCCATTGCGGAAGACCTCGCAGAGGATTATCCCCACGTGGTTGTAGATACGCTGGCTTACAACTACACACAAAAAGCTCCTAAAATCACAAAACCGCATCCCAACGTTTGCATTCGTTTGTGCTCCATTCGTTGCTGCTTTATGCACCCCTTGACCAAATGCCCCAACAAGAGCGTTTGGACAAGAACCCCTGCCCTTGTGCGCGATATTGTTGAATGGGGCAAGATCTGCAACCGCATCTACATTTGGGACTACACAACCAACTTCAAGTTCTACGTTCCCACATATGCAAACTTTGGCGCGCTGCGCGAAAACATGCGCTTTTACGTTGACAACCACGTGCGCGGAATGTTCCCCCAAGGCAACAGCCAATCCATCTCCGGTGAGTTTGGTGAGGTTCGCGCTTACCTCTTAGCAAAACTGATGTGGGATCCCTATATGACCGATGAGGAATACTACCGCCACATGGACGAGTTCCTCGAAGCCTACTACGGTGAGGGTTGGACCTACATTCGCAAATACATCGACAAGACCACCGAAATGGCCGCAGGCGGATGCATGAACATTTACGAAAATCCCTTTACCGCCATCACAGGTGAGCAATACGGAGAGAACGAGGCAGACTTTGACGAGCTTTGGGCAAAAGCCGAAGAGCTTGCCGACGAGGACAGAAAAGAGAACGTTCGCCGTTCCGCTTTGCAATGGCAGTACCTCAAGCTTATGCTTCACCCCAGCCTTGAAGGCTCCAAAAAGCTGCTCCACGACGTTAAGAGCCGCGACATTCTTTGGCTGGAGCGCAAATACGAGGTTGAGGATGCAACCGACCTTTCTCTCTCCCCTGACCATTGGTTTGATTACCGTTATTGATGATATACAACAAAGGAGCCGTCCTTTTGGACGGCTCCTCTTTTTTGTTCTTTTATTTGTTTGCGGCAAACCAATCGTAAAGCTCTTCGTTGAGGTCTACGGTGATCTTGCCATCCTTAAAGGTCATAATGGTTACCATCGGGTCGGTCTCGCTGCAATGGATGTAAGTAATACGTCCTTGACCGTTATCGATGATGTTGTAACCGTTGTAACCAAGGAGTGTATCATCCTTGATAGTTCCGTTAAGAATGCCGCTTACAAAGGTGTTCCAAGCTGCTTGGTCAACACCGCGATCGTCATCCTCTGCATTGATTACAAAGGATGCTTGCTTGCCGGTGTAGCCCCAACCGCAAATAACAGACCAACGTCCGCTTCTTACGTTCGGCTTTGCTACGCCCATGGGCAGGAATGCATACTCAGCGGTTGCATTCTCGTAAATCACCTTCATGTTTCTCCACTCGTGGCCCTCGTTGATTTGGGTGTTGAGACCGTGGTGAGAAATTTGAACGATGTTGGAATTGAACGCGGAAGTTTCGTAATACTTAACCGTTGCGGTGGAAGGATGCTCGCCCGAGTCACCCATAAAGAGTGCGCCCTCTACGCCGCCACCGGTCACTCTGAAGATGATGCCGGAATCGTTATAATCCGGAATAGGATCGGTGTGCGACCAAATAAAGTCGGGGGTGTGGAACATATCAACCTCTGCATTGCCAAAGTAGTAGGTAAGGCCTGCGCGAGGATTGATGTAGTTTGCATTGGGATAGGTGGTTTTGCAAAGCTCGTGGAATGCTTCCTCACCTGCATAACCCGCGCCCGTGGGAGAGATCTCCTTGTTGATGGGCAACTGATATACAAAGTTCTTAACGTCAACCTTTTGGCTGTAAGAGGGGAAGAAGAATGCGGTAGCGCCGTTGTGGTCGCCGTGACCGTGAGTAAAGATCCAAGCCTCAACTACGTACTTGCCGTTTGCATCCTTTGCAATATCCAAGGAAACCAAGGATTTGTAAATGTTGTCGGCATTGCTTTGGTAGTAGAAGCCACCGTCAATGATGATTGCGTGACCGTTGGAAAGCTTAAAGATGTAGCACAAACCAATGTTGGGGTTGTTTTCGGTGCTGCTTTGGTTGCCGGGTTCGGGAACGTCAACGCCAACCTGTGCAACGATCAATTCACCCGTGCCGGTTTCGGCGTTGGGGGTAAGAGGTGCGGTTGCGGTCTCTTGGATGGTGTCGTAAGCCACACGGAGATCGCGAGATTCCTCAAACCAATAAAGGGTAACCAAGCTTGTGCCCTTTTGGAGGAGAATGGTTTCAAACTTTGCGCCCTCGATCATGGTAACGTCCAAAACCTTGTAGCCGTCTGCAATCAGAGGAGCGGTAAAGATCTCAACGGAGTTTACGTTGGTGTAAATCTCCATATCGGAGTTGAAGGTGCTTTCAAACTCATCGATCTTGGTGGGCTCTGCGAGCCATTCGTAAAGCTCTCTGTTTTCAACAACGGTAACTTCGCCACCTGCAAAGGAGAATACTGTTACCATAGGAGCCTTATCGCGAGAGGAGATGTAGGTAATGCGGCCTGCACCGTTATCGATCATATTAATACCGTTGTAGCCGTAAAGTGTTTTGTAATTGCCAAGGTTGTACTTGGTTTCCATCAAGTTAGAACCGGTTTCAACGTCCGAAATAAAGCAGTTGAAAACGTCAGCGTTAAAATATTTGGTCGAGAAAGGTGCATTGTCTTTGTTAACAACAAAGCTCATGTGATATCCGCTGTGCGGGTATTGGAAGAGTACGGAGTAACGGCCGTTTCTGTTATCCTTTTCGTTGGTTTCGCCCATAGGGAGAACTACCAAATTGGTTCCGGTTGCCTCATAGATGTTGCCTACGTATTCCCACTCGTTGCCGGTTGCGCCATCTTGGGTGGTCAAGCCGTGGTGGGTGATTTGGAGGAGTCCGTTCTTGAAAGTGGATTCTTCAAACAGGTTCCAAGAGGTCTTTGCAGCTTCTTCGCCTGCGTCGCCAAAGCACAAGAAACCTGTGCCGCCACCGCGAACACTAAAGATAAGGCTTGTATCGTTGTAATAGGTGATCTTCTTATCAAGCGACCAAAGCATATCGGGTGTGTAGAGCATATTGATGGTCGCATTACCAAAGTAGTAGTTCAGACCCATTTTGGGGTTGATGTAGGTAGCGTTGGGATAGGTTGCCTTGCAAAGTTCAAAGAATGCTTCCTCGCCTGCAACACCTGCACCGGTAGCAGAAACGTCACCGTTAGAGGGGATTTGATACAAGAAATTGAGAACGTTTACCTTCTTTGCGTAATTTTCTGCAAACGCGTTCATTACACCGTTGTGGTCACTGTGACCGTGGGTAAAGATCCAAGCTTCAATAATGTACTGTCCTTTTGCGTTTCTTGCAACGTTCAATTTAGAAAGCGTGTTGTAAATGTTTTCGGCACACTTTATATTGTTTGCACCGCCGTCAATGACAATGGCATTGCCATTGGAAAGCTTTACAACGTAGCACAAACCAATCATCGGGTTGTCGCTCTCGTCAACTCTTTCAACACCAATTTGAACAAAAGTCAACTCTCCTGTGTTCGTCATTTTGTTGGGAACAAGAGAAGAAAGAACGTTTTCGTCGAGTTTTTCAAAAAGGATGCGCGCTTCATTCTCGGTGGGCTTCCAATAAACGGTTGCGAGTTCCATGCCGTTGGTAAAGAGCAAGGTTTCAAACTTTGCACCCTCTACCATGTTGACCTCAACAGCTTCAAATCCACGGGTCGTGAAAGCGGCAATAATGCTTGCCTTGCTGCTGATGCCGGCAAGAACAACCTCTTGAACGCCAAAGGTGCTCTCAAACATCTTTGCTTCGGGGTTGATAGCCGCAATTACGTCAGCGGTGTTGTGCTCGGGGAGCTTGAGCCACTCGTCAAGCTTCTCGTTCTTCTTAACGGTGATCTCACCGTTTGCAAATTGGAATACGGTTGCCATTTCCGTCTTATCGGCACAAGAGATGTAGGTAATGATGCCTGCACCGTTATCGATCATGTTGATGCCGTTGTAGCCATGCAAAGATTTTACGTTTCCAAATGCAGCGGACATTTCAGCAAGATAGTTATGACCTGTTTCCATAGTGGCAACCAAACGGTTAAGCAACTCACGTGCGAAGTAGCCGTTGGATGTGGGCGCATCACCTAGACGAACGATATAGGTCATTTGATTCTTTTTGTTGTAGGGGTAATCGAAGAGAATAGACCAACGTCCGTTAGATTGCTTCATATCGGTTCCGTCTTCGATTCGAGCACCCAAGGGGAGAGCTACCGTTGTAGCGCCGGTTGCCTCGTAGATCTTTTTGAGATTATCCCAAGTCCAAGCCTTGTCACCGGCACCGGTGCTCATACCGTGGTGAGAAAGCTGGAAGATACCGCTCTCAAAGGAGAACGCCTCAAACAAGCTCCATGCTCTTGCGGCTGCGGCGTCACCTGCATCGCCCATGCAGAGGAATGCAGTGTCGCCACCCGATACCTTGAAGATCATGCTGTTGTTGTTGTAGTAATCAAGCTTGCTCTCGGGGTTCCAAATAACATCGGGCGTGTAGAGCATGCTAACGGTTGCATTGCCGAAGTAGTAGTTAAGACCTACGTGAGGATTGAGAACTACTGCACCGGGGAATGCTTTAGCTGCGGTTTCAAAGAAGCTTACTTCACCGTAAGCGCCTGCCTTGCCAACGTCAACAGAAAGTGCCTCGTTGGTGGGAATTTGGTAGAGAACGTAAGAAACGGCTACCTTGTTTGCATATTGCTCGGAGAAAGGATAAACAACGCCGGAGTGGTCGCCGTGAACGTGGGTGAAGATCCACGCTTCAATAACGTACTTGCCTTCTTCGTTCTTTGCAATATCCAATTTTGCCAACGCGTTGTAAACGTTTTCGCCGCATTTTTCGTTAGAAAAACCGCCGTCGATAATGAGCGCGTTGCCGTTGGAAAGCTTAAATACGTAGCACATGCCAATGTTGGGGTTGTCGGTCTCGCTGACACGCTCAACACCGATTTGAACCATGGTCAAGGTTCCGCCACCGGTGGTTGCGGTTTTTTGCAGGGGGGCAAGAGCAGCTGCATCAACCTCTTCCCAAGTAACGCGCGCTTCCTTTTGAGATGCGATCCAATAAAGCGTAACAAGCTCGTTGTCCTTGATCAAAAGAACGGTCTCAAGCTTTGCGCCTTCAACTGCCTCGGTGTTAACCTGCGCATAACCCTCTGCTTGGAACGCGCCAAGAACGGTATCAAAGCTTTCGAGGTTTGCAAAAATTGCCTCTTTGCAGTTTGCGGTGGTTTCAAAGGTTTGTGTGGGGTTCAGTTCACCAACAATCTCTTCTGCCATTTTGGGCGTGGGAGGAACGATGGGGTCCTGAACGGGGGTGGTCTCCTCGGGTGTGGTTGCCTCTGGGGTCGTGCCCTCGGGTGCGGTTGTCTCGGCTGTGGTCTCTTGGGGATTTTTGATGAGATTGCAAGAAACCATGGTTGCGAGCATAACCAGTGTCAGAAACAGTGCAAGAAATCTTTTCATTTTGATTCTTTCCTTTCCGAAAACTTCCCTTTTTGGTAGGGTATGCTTTATTATAGCACTCCTCAACAAAATTGTCAATTCTTTTATTAAAAAACAAATGTTTTTTAATAATTTGCACAAAAAAGGCAGGTGCTTTTTGGTCACCTGCCTAAAACGTTTTATTGTTTGCAAAAAATGAAGATGCCGCTTGCGGCGCGTACCTTTTCTTCTTGGTTTACGGTGTAGCCGCGAGGAGCAACCACAAAGCCGTAGGCACCTGCGGGATAGGTCAAATCAAGAACCACGTTATCCCCTTCTCTTTGCCACTTGACCTCAACGCGACCCGAAACCGACTCGTAATACGCCTTTGCGTGCTGCATATCGGCGGAAAACACAGGACGTATATCAATATTCCCGGCTCCTTGCAGGTTGGGGTTGACCCTAATGCCTGCAAAATATTCGATCATAAGTGCCGAAATATCTCCCCAAAAATGGTGATTGCGAGAGCCGTAAGGCGGACGGACGTTTTCGGCAAGCGAGGTCAGGCCGTCGGCAATCATTACGCCGTAAGAGGGGGGATCGAAGCGCGTGATCATTTTGATGGCAAGATCCTCGTAGCCGTAGTCGCAAAGCACGCGGAAGAGAACGCGCCCACCAAGAACACCAACCGCCATGTGGTCATCTTGCTTGTGAATTTCGTCAAGAAGAACATCGAGCGCCTTTTCTTTTTCTTCTTCGTTATCACACAAACCGTAAAAGATTGCCATTGCCTGCACCGATTGGCGACTCTCGATAAAACGCATCTCGCTCGCATCCTCTAACAGATGAGTGCGAATGGCGGTGCGCATCTCTTTTGCAAACGCGCGGCAATAGTCCGCTTCTTCGGGCATTCCCATTCTTTCATAGAGATATGCCGCTTTGACGGCAAGATCGTAGGAGATCGTGCTATCGGTAAAAATAAGCGGCGTGGTGTAATCAGGATTTGCGGGGCACCAGTCGCCAAGACCGATCTCCAAAAGTCCGCGCTCGTCGCGACGGGTCTCAAGATAGCGGAAATAGCGCACCATTGCCTCTTTTGCCGCCTCGGCAACACGCATATCGTCGCGCAGAACTGCGCAAAAATAAGGCAGATAGATGAGCACGCTATCCCACGCGGGGCCGTTGCCCCAATGAAAACCCCATCCACCTGTGGGCACAATTCCGGGGAGTGCGCCCTCTTCGTTCATAGCGCGAACAATGCATTTTTCCCACATCAGGTAGTTATCTTCGGGCTCGAAGTTGAGAAGCGTCTGCTCGGCAGAAAGTGCCGCATCGGCTGTCCAACCGTTCTTCTCACGGTGGGGGCAATCGTTGGGAAAATGCTGAAAGTTGCCAAGCGTGGAGCGACGCGTCATTTGTTGCAGCTTGTTTAAAATTTCGTTTGAGCAAGAAAAATCGCCTCGGTCACCAAGGTCGGTGTTCATTACCACATAGGTAAGAAGCGCAGGCGTGGCTTGCTCCTCGGTGATGCCGGTAACAAAAGCATAACGGAAGCCGTAATAGGTAAAGTGAGGGGTGTATTCTTCAATTCCCTCGCCGCGGCAGGTGTATTCGGTGCGCTGAACGTAGGGGTTGAGGTGCGCCAAGTGCGGACGGTCGAACATAATGCTGTCAAAGCAGATTTTGCCATTTTTGACAAGTTCGCTGTGGTCAATGACGATGTGCTGACCTTTTTCTCCCTTAACACAAAGGCGAGTAAGACCTACCGCGTTAACGCCAAAATCATAGAGATAGCCGCCATCGACGGGTGTAATGGAAATCGCCTTCAACTCACCCGTGGCAACGATTGGGCGCGCATCGCAAAGAATGGCATCGCCGCGGTTGGTGGAGCGGTGAATGGAAGGTGTCCACGAGGAAAGATCACAGCCGGGCAAATTCCAATCCTTTACCTCTTTGCCTGCATCGTATTTTTCACCGTAGCGGAGATCGTCAAACACCACCGGAGAGGGGTGGCAAAGGAGGTTTTCGTCGGCTTCAATTACTGTTTTTTCATCACCTGTGGTGAGTTCGAGCGCAAACGCGAGCTTGGGAGCAGAAAGAAAAGAGGTCTTGTCAAAATCCCAAATAAATCCGCCAAAGCCGTTTTGCATGCCGTTGCCAAGCAAAAAGCCAAGCACGTTTTGACCCTTGCAAAGAAGAGAGGTAACGTCATACGTATCGTAAGGTAGGACTTGGTCGGGGTTGACGATGTAGGGGGAAAGATGCCCTTTTGTAATCTTTTTGCCGTTGACGTAGAGCTCGTAAAAGCCAAGCGCGCAAACGGTCAGCTCCGCCTTTTGAGGGAGCTTTTCGAGAATGAAATCGCGGCGCATATAGGGCGCAGCAACCCAATCATTCAAGCGACAAGTCTTGCGCGAAAAGGATCTGAATTTAGAAGAAAATAACATTGTTGGGATCCTCCTTTTGTTCTTTGTTTCATTATACCACACCGCGTGCGCAAATGTCAATCGATTTTCAAAAAAGGAAGGGCGACCTATGGTCGCCCACTTAATAGTTTTGTGTTATTTTTGCACCTCTACAACACCCTCGGCTTTGGGGTCATCCCAAATTTGTTCGCCGCATTCGGGGACGGTAATGGTTCCCGCGCGAGGGTTTTTGATGCTGATGACGGGTGCGGTCAGGGTTGCCTCAACCTCGCTCTTCTCAAAACAGAGGTCGGCATCCAGCATTTCGCAATCGATCAGCTTAAGCCCCTTGCAATAGCAAAGCGGCTGCGTGCCAATGATTTTGCAGTTTATAAAGGTTACATCCTCACAGTACCAACCAAGATATTCGCCCTTGACGGTGCAGTTGCGAAGCACCACGTTTTTGGCGTGCCAAAAGGCATCCTTGGTGTCAAAATCGCAGTCCTCAAAATAGGAGTTGGTGATGTATTGGAAGGAATATTTGCCCGTGAGCTTAACACCCGTAAAGCGTAAACCCTCGGAGCGCATCATAAAATATTCGCCTGCGGCAGAAGTGTTTTTCATCTCGATGCCGCTCACCATCCAGCCGAATTCAGCAGAAATGATATCGCAATCGGTAATAGATACGTCCGCGCACTCGCGCAGAGCCTTGGTGCCGTGGAGCTTGCTATCAACAATTTCAATCTCTTGGCTGTACCAAAGAGGCGCGCGACAAAGAGAGGTCATCTCGCTTTTTTCGATTTTTGCGCATACGTCGTGCCAAAAAGGATAGCGCAAATTGAAATAACAGCCACTCGTCTCAATATTTCGGCACTCCTTAAATGCGCTCTCACCGTCGGCAGGGCCATCGAAGGTGCAGTTTTCCACACGCGTATCCTCGCAACCGTAAAATGCGCGTTCTGCATCAAAATTTTGATTTTGGATCAGTTTCATCATTGTTTCCCTTTCTTCCGTTTCAAGGGTCATTCACTTTTTCGTCTTTGGTATATTATAGCATATTTTGGCGAAAAAATCAAGGGGAAAAGAGAAAGTAAGTTGCCCTATGTGATGGGACGTCGAGGGCGCCGTCCCCTACCTGTTATTTTTTTGTGCGAATGCTTTTTGGAAGGGGGTGCGGGGGGAACCCTTTTTCTCGAAAAAGGTTCCCCCCCGCAATCTCTTATTCCTCAATTACAGATTTCTTTCCAAATATTCTCGCGTACTTCTCTGCCGGGAATTTGAAGCGGCGGTCGTAGGTGAGAAGTCCGTTTTGTTCTTGTTCAACGTCGGTGAGTTGCGTATAGCAGAAGCCGAAGAAATGCTCGTTTTCGAGGAGCGCGTCGGTCAGCCCTTCAAGACGTGCAAAGAATTCGTCCTCGCTGAGCACAGAGGCGCCGTAACCCCAACCTGCGTTTTCTTCATCCATCACCCAACGAATGCCGCCGTATTCACTCATAAATACGGGCAACTCGGTTTTGTAAACCTGACGGTGACGATTTAATCTGTAAAGTTGATCGCGTGCGATGCCCTTATCCATTTCGGCATAGTAGGACTTGAAGGTTTCGGGGTCTTGCTCGTAATCGTGAATGTCGTGCACGTCGGTGCGCTTTGTGGGGAAAGAACCGCTCGAGGTGATCACGGGGCGCGTGGGGTCGATTGCCTTGGTGATATCGTAGACGGTATCGAGAAGCTCGTTGCTTTGCGGATGTCCGTTTTGATCCCACGTCTCGTTAAAAGGACACCAACCGATAACAGACGGGTGCGAGAAATCGCGCTCTACTTCTTCAAGCCACTCGGGCAAAAAGTTTTGCAAATTTTCGAATTTGGTGTGATCAAAGCCCCAGTTGCCTGCCTCTGCCCAAACCATGTAGCCGAGTCTGTCGGCATGGTAAAGGAAGCGAGGCTCAAACACCTTTTGGTGCAGGCGCGCGCCGTTGAAGCCGCATGCCATCGAGGCTTCGATATCAAACTTGAGCGCCTCATCGGAGGGAGCGGTGATAACTCCCTCGGGGTTGAAGCCTTGGTCGAGAACAAAACGGCCGAACACGGTCTTGCCGTTGAGTTGGAAGCCGCTCTCTTTGGTCAGCTTCACCTCGCGCAAGCCGAAGTAACCGTTCATCACATCCACTTTTTCACCCGACGTCAACTCAAAAACGAGGTCATAGAGTCTGCCCTTGCCGCATTCCCAAAGGTGCGCCTCAGCAAGAGGAATTTCAACAGTTGCCGCATCTGCCATCAATTTTGTGGTTGCAGAACCCATGGGTTTGCCCTCAAAATAGGCTTTTACGCACAACGTGTCACCTACTTTTGCACCCGCGGTCTTGGTTTCAATCACCACAGAGGGGGCAGAAATGTTGGGGAAAACTTTATAAGAAACCACATGAGCAGCCTCAACAGCTTCGAGCCAAACGGTTTGCCAAATGCCCGTGGTGCGCGTATAGAAGCAGCCGTGAGAGTTCAATCTTGTGGATTGCTTGCCTGCAAATTGCTTGCCCGAAAGAATGTCATCCTCGGCATAAACGGTGATGTAGTTGTCCTTTTCGGCAAGAAAATCGGTAACGTCATGCGAAAAAGAGGTGTAGCCGCCCTTGTGTGCATCTCCAACAGATTTGCCGTTGACGAACACGCGCGTGGTGTGGTCGCAGGCGTCGATGTGAAGAATCACGCGCTTGCCTGCCCATGCGGTGGGAATTTCAACGTTTCTGCGATACCAAACGGCGTTCATAAAATCGGTGTGTCCTACTCCCGAAAGAACGGTTTCAGGCGAGAACGGAACGGTGATTTTTCCATCAAGGCTGTCTCTTTCATAAAATTTCTTTTCAAGACCGACCTTGGCATTATCGATTTCAAAATCCCATACGCCATTGAGACTCTGCCAATCTTGGCGCAATCTGTCGGGACGGGGATGTTCACATCTTGGAATGTTTGTCATAGTTTTGTCTCCTTTATCGTTAACGTTCTATCGTTTTTCTCTTGTTAAATTCTTCAAAGAATTGCTTTGCATCCTTTTGAAGTGTCAGCGCGCTGATGCAAACGTCGCCATAGCCAAGCTTGAGATTTACCTTTATCAACAGCATTTGCAATCCGTTCTTATCGTGAAAATACACACCCGGATTTTTGAGTTTGATGTTCAAAAAGCCGCCTTTGATGTATACACGCTCCATGTCATCCCATCTGATTTTTCCAAGGGAGATGGCAGAGGAATTATCTAACAGATAATCGTCGCAAAGTTCGATCAGTGGTTTTTTGGAAAAGAGCTCCTTGACACCGTACGCGGTGCAAGCCAAGGTAATTACCATGCTCACAGCGCAAAACACCCTGAATGCCCAAAAGAAAACCGCACTGTCGAGCAAGAGAGAAGGCTTGTGCGGCAACGCACGAAAATCAACAATCAAAAAAACGAAAAAAAGCGCTGTTGCAAACAGAGTGATCACAGCATTCTTAAGCGTTTGCTTTTTGTTTTGCTTGATAATCATGGCAAGTCTCCTTCGGGTAAAACTTTCTTTGGTTTATTATAACACAAACCACAGTACGTGTCAATACAGGCGCAACTTTTCACAAAAAGAAAGTTCCTTTTGTTCCAACATCGTTCACAAAAGAAGCTTGCCCCCCCTAATTCTAACACATACAAATAAATAAAAAAATCCGTATGTCATCCTGAGCGGAGTCGAAGTTTCACCGAGTGAGGAACGAGGTGAAACCAAGGTGCGTAGCACCGCAGGGATCTCGCTACAAATCTTGGTGACTTTTTGATGGGATGTAACATTTTCTTTGGCAAGCCACCCAAACTCGTTTAGAGATCCCATCGTCGCATTCGCTCCTCGGTTCTGCTTGTTCGCTCACGCTCAACCCGCAGAACTTCGACTCCGCTCAGGATGACATGCTGATTGTTTCTGCTTTTTTTATTTTGTCATTAAAAAGGCGAGAAGAGTCTCTACTGTTATTGATCCTTTGCTTTGTTATTCCTTTGCAACAAAATTACCCTTTTATCTTGACTTTTTCCCTCATCTATGATAATATGAATATACCGAAAAACAACCTCAAAAGGAGCTAACGTATGAAAGTTTTTACATCCGTTCCGTCGGAGAACCTTTATTTTCAAGAAACAACCGTTGAAGAGGGCAACGTGCGCGCAGGCACCGAAATGGGCATTATCAACGTGTTTGACGAGTTTGAATACCAAAGCATGGTAGGTTTTGGCGGCGCTTTTACCGAGTCGGCGGCTTATAATTATGCACAACTCACCGACGAGCAGAAAAAGCTCTTTTTGGAGCGTTACTTCTCTCGTGAGAACGGCATCGGCTACAACTTTGGCAGAACGCACATCAACTCCTGCGACTTCTCGCTCGACGTTTACTCCTATATTGAGAGCGGCGACAAGGAACTGAAAACCTTCTCGCTCGAGCGCGACCGCAAATACATCATTCCTTTTATCAAGGATGCTATGCAGTATTGCCAAGATGAGCTCATTCTGTTCGCATCCCCTTGGAGCCCCCCTGCGTTTATGAAGGATAACGAAAGCGTTTTCCGCGGCGGTTCCCTGAAGGAAGAATACAAGGAGTGCTGGGCAAGATATTACGCCAAGTACATTAAGGCAATGGCAGAGGAAGGCATCACCATTTCCGCCATCTCCATTCAAAACGAACCCCTCGCGCGCCAATCTTGGGAGAGCTGCTATTACTCCCCCGACGATGAACGCGAATTCATTGAAAAATATCTCTCCCCTGTTCTAGATGAAGAAGGTCTTTCCGACATCAAAATCATCATTTGGGACCACAACAAAGAACGCGTTTACGACCGTACCAAAAAGATTTTCGCATCCAAAGCCGTAGAGGAGCGCGTTTGGGCGGTTGGTCACCACTGGTATTCGGGCAACCACTTTGAAGGTATGAGCCTTGTGCACGAAAAGTTCGGCAAGGTTTTGCTCAGCACCGAGAACTGCGGCTCCATTAATGAAGACCCCATCTCTCTTGCCGAAAGATACGGCAAAGAGCTTGTTGGCGACTTTAACAACTTTACCGCAGGTCTGTGCGACTGGAACTTGCTCCTGAGCGACAAGGGCGGCCCCTTCCACAACCGTTCCGCAGGCACCACCGCGGTTGCAGGCATCGTATTTGAGGACAAGGCGGCAGGCTGCCACGCGCCCATTCTTTACAACACCGAAACCCGTGAGCTTGTTTTCACTCCCATTTACTACTACATCGGTCACTTCTCCAAGTTCGTTCAACGCGGAGCCAAGAGAATTGCCACCACAAAATATGCCGAAAACATCTACACGGTAGCATTTAAGAACCCCGACGGCAGCATCGTGCTTGTAATGATGAGCACCTCTCACCGCGAGCTCCCCGCCGTTGTAAGACACAACGACGTTTGCACCAAG
>JAGBSQ010000192.1 GCA_017631775.1 Clostridia bacterium
CAACTGTTTTCGGTTATATGTCTGTTTGTTTGTGTTATTTTTTGCATCAACGGCTTCATTTCGGTTGGTGAAGTTGTTCTGTTTCAATCCTTGTTCGGTGCCATCAGTGGCTCGGTTTTAACGCTTGTAAACGTATATCCTGCTATGGCGGCAGGCAAAGAGGCAGTACATTCGCTCTCCGAAATTGTATGTGCCACCGATATTGAGACCGACGACGGCGAAATCCCTGTTCCCGAAATTTTTGGCAACGTCACATTCGAAAACGTTTCTTATCATTATCCCGACGAGAAAACAAAGAACGTCATCGAAAATTTGAATTTCTCTGTTACACAAGGCGAACGCATAGCGATTGTTGGCGGCTCGGGTTCGGGAAAGAGTACCTTGATGAATTTGCTCATCGGTCTGCTCGCCCCTACAAGCGGAAGAATTTTGATAGACGGTGTACCCTTGACCGATTTGCCTCTGCAATCTTACCGCCACTTTATTTCGGTCGTTCCGCAAAACAGCATTTTGTTCTCGGGAACCATCCGCGAAAACATTACATACGGCATGCACCGTTACAGCGAAGAGCGCTTGATGAGGGCGGTGCAGGATGCCGCCGTTTCGGAGTTTCTCCCCTCTATGCCCAACGGCTTGGATACACAAGTTGGGGAGCGTGGCGATAAGCTTTCGGGCGGACAAAAGCAACGTGTTTCCATTGCGCGTGCCTTGGTTCGCAATCCGCGCATCCTTATTTTGGATGAAGCGACTTCTGCACTCGATAACGTATCCGAATATCACGTGCAACGCGCCATCGAAAAGATGGTGGAACGCCGTTGCACCACGTTTATTGTAGCGCACCGACTTTCCACCATCCGCAACGCGGACCGCATTATCGTTATAGACGAAGGGCATCTTGTGGAAACGGGCACCTATGAAGAATTGGTTGCTCTTGGCGGTAAATTTGCCGAGCTTGACAGACTTTGCCGCATTCGCGAAATGGAAATGAGCGAAGTATAATCGACGTATAACGTCGATTATACAAAGAAAAAAGCACTCGCAAAAAGCGAGTGCTTTTTTGGTGCCGGTAGTCGGGGTCGAACCGACACGGTATCGCTACCACTGGATTTTGAGTCCAGCACGTCTGCCAATTCCATCATACCGGCGTATGACAAATGGTATTATATCATATTCAGAATAAAAAATCAAGGGCTTTTGTAAAATTCCTAAAATATTTTTTGATTTTCTTACCAACGGGAGAAGCATCTGCAAGAATGCGCCTTTATTGACATTCCAATCCTTTTGTGTTATAATGATGCAGGTGATGAAAATGGATAAAAACAAAGAATTTCCAATTCGAAAAAAGAATCGTTTGCAAAATTACAATTATCGCTCTTGCGGTGTATATTTTATAACGTTGTGTACCGACAAGAGACGACCAATTTTGTCTCGCATTGTAGGGGACGACGTCCTCGGCGGTCCATATAACAAAACCCCCGACAGATTTTACTCTGTCGGGGATTTATCTTTTTACCCAATCAAACTCAAAAGGTTATTTTTCAAATGCTCTTGATCAACCGAGAGGTTGGTGAGAGATTCGAGCGTTGTTTTCAAGGGCGCGAGGTCGGTGTTCTCTGCAAAAATCTTGCCTTCCATGCGGTAGGCATCGCCGAGCGGAACGCCCTTGAGGTAAGAGAAGAGGTTGAAATCCGCAGGAACGGATGTACCGAGGCAAGCGCGTGTCAAGGCGAGCATAGTATCCGCATCGTCTGCGAGGGAGTCGGTTACGTTCCAGCATCTGTCGCCAAATGTGGGGAAGGTGAAGTAGAGCGCGTGGCGATAATGCGGATAGTTATTGCCTTCCCAAGCACAGGTCTCACCACCAAGAATGCGGAAAGAAACCTCGGGAACATCGGCGGGATCTTGGCGCAAGTTCCAATTTTTCAGCTTGTCCCACTTCATATAAAGGTCAACGTAGGTGTTGGGGTAGTCGGCATTGACGACCTCAAAGCCCGCTTCCACAAATGCCGCCATCGAGCAACCCTCAACGGGGCCGCGGTGAGGCATCGCAACGCGCCAAAATTCAATAAGAATATCACGCGGAATTTCGGGTGCGCCATTCGAAATATCAATTTGATCGTTCCACATCATCATCTTTTTGCCAAGGTCATTGATGATGTTGTAAACGCGATTTACAAAATAGTAGAAGCGCGGCAGGAGCGTGTCATATCCCATAGGCAGGAAGCGTTCGTTGCAAACGCGGCACTTGCAGGTAAAGGAGGAAAGGCGAGGCTCGCGTTGAATGTCGTCCATCGAGATCTCATCGGTTCCCATGTGAATGTACTCGTAGGGGAAGATCTCAATAACCTCAGAAAGGATGTTTTTGATGTACGTGTAGCTATCTTCGTTGCCGATGCAAATGTTCCAACCGCTGAGCACCTCGTCGCCGCCGTTTTCTTCTTCCACGGAGTGGCACTTGAGGTTTGCAAAGGTTTTGGTCAAGTTAAAGCTGTGAGCCGGAAGGTCGATTTCGGGAATGACGTCGATGCCGAACAGAGCAGAGTAGGAAACCATCTCACGCAAATCATTCTTGGTGTAGGTTGTTCCGGGGGAGAGGGGAAGGTCGGGATAAACGTCGGAATAATAGGAAAAACCTTGATGGTCGCAAAGGTGCAAATGGAGCTTGTTATATTTGGATTTTGCCATGCCGAGGATGATGGCGCGAACCTCGTCCATGGGAACGACGTGACGTGCAGGGTCGAGCATTACACCGCGGAAGGTGCTGTCGGGATAGTCGGTGATGGATGCTTCATCGATTACAAATTGACCGTTCTCAAAGCGAATGGCTTGCGCGAGCGTTGCGGCGGCATTGACAAGACCGCGATAGTCTTTTGCTTCAATGTTAATCCTGCCGTTTTGGCACTCCAAGGAGTAAAATTCAGCCTCTTTGCTCAAACCCGAAATCACACGCAGAGTCAGGGTTGCCTCTTCTCTTTCTGCTTGTACGAATTCTCCATAAGGC
>JAGBSQ010000193.1 GCA_017631775.1 Clostridia bacterium
GAATTATATTTTAACCAGTTACGAGTGCTGGTACCTTGAGCTATGATTGTAGCAGTACCGTCAGCGGCAATGGTAATAGACCAACTGCCGTTATCACTCAAAGTGGTTTGGGTCTTTAAGTGGTTAGCGCTGGAGCTTGCAGCATAGAGATATCCGGAACCGGTATAGAATGCAAAGGTTCCGTCGGACATGCCTGCTTCAAGAATCAGAATTTGAACATTTTCACCAAGGGTTATTGTGGTGCCGTTCTTTGTAACAGATGCGGTATCTCTGTTGTTGGTTTTTTGATTTGTACCCAATGCAACATCATAGTCTTTTGCTACAATCACGATTTTGTCACCCGCTTGGAGCGTGGAAGCATCGGTTACCAATTCCCAGGTTTCTTCTTCGGGCTCAGGCTCAGGCTCTGTTCCGCTGGGAGGAGTAGTGATTTCCTCGGGAGGAGTGGTTACTTCGGGAGCGGTTGTGCTACCGGGAGTAGTGGTCTCCTCAGGGGGAGTGGTTACTTCGGGAGCGGTTGTGCCGCCGGGAGTAGTGGTCTCCTCAGGGGGAGTGGTTACTTCGGGGGCAGTTGTGCCGCCGGGAGTAGTGGTCTCTTCGGGCTCGGGAGTAGTTACCTCGGGAGCAGGAGTGCTCTCTTCGGGAGCAGGCGTACTTTCCTGGGGAGGAAGGTCGGGAGTGCTCTCCTCGGGAGTTTCTGCAGGAGTTTCTGCAGGTGTGGATTGTTCGTCGGTCTTCAGTGTGATTTGGTCGATTTTATCCAGCTTTTCCCACCATGCGAGCTTGCCCTTGACGTTGTTGCAGGACGCCATTGCAAACAAGAGCACGAAGGTTAAGAGGAACAAGACCAGTCTTTTGAAATGTCCTTTCATTTTTTCACCCTCCAAAAATGAATGTTTTTTTGAACGTCACCTTATAGGTGACTTATTCGACAGTATTCAGTATAGCACCTTTGGCGGCGTTTGTAAAGAGTTTTTTAAAATATTAGTAATTAATAGAATATATCCAAGTAATTATTTTGTATATATTGACCAATAATTTGCCATGTTTTGAAAATCGTCGGCCTTTGCGGGGGCGAAAGAGTGATTGGTTGTTGACTTTTGCTTTATTTGTGGTATAATGAAAAGTTGGAAATACAAAAACATAGAAAAAAGATAAGGAGACTTCATGAATTTGAGCGAAAACTCCCGCTATTTGGGGGAAGAAAAAATCAACCGATTGATGGTGAAATTTTCTGTTCCGTGCATTTTGTCACTTTTGGTCAGCTCTTTGTACAACATTGTAGACCAAATTTTTATTGGAAACAGTGAGTTGAGCACGCTTGGAAATGCGGCAACGGGTGTTGTTTTTCCCGTTTTCATTATTGCACAGGCATTTGCTTGGTGCTTGGGTGACGGATGTGCTGCCTATTTGAATATTTGCCAAGGCCGAAACGATGACGAAAATGCGCACCGTGCCATTGGTTCGAGTGTAACGGTTGCATTCCTTTCGGGTGTTGCAATGATTGCGCTCATTCTGCCGTTCCGTGTGCCTATTTTAACGCTTTTTGGCGCATCGGAGAACACCATGGCATATGCCGTCGAGTACCTTAACATCGTTTTGGTTATGATGCCGGTGTACATTCTTTGCAACATGATGAACTCGACTATTCGTGCCGACGGAAGTCCCTCTTGGGCAATGGCCTCTATGCTGGTGGGTGCCATTACGAACATCATTTTGGATCCCTTGTTCATTTTTGTATTCAAGATGGGCATGACCGGTGCGGCGCTTGCCACGGTAATCGGTCAAGGAGCCACTTTTTTAATGTCGGGTTGGTATTTTATGCACACCAAGACATTTCGATTGAAAAAAAGCAGTTTTGTTCCCGCCCTTCGCCCTTTAATGGAAGTGGTTAAATTGGGCGTTTCCACGTTTATTACGCAGCTTGCCATTGTGTTGGTTGCCGTTGTTTGCAACATTCAACTCTCCCGCTTTGGCGCCATGTCCAAATACGGCGCCGATATTCCCATTGCCGTCATCGGTATTCAAAGCAAAATCTTTACCGTTATTATCAATCTTGTGGTTGGAATTGTGCTTGGGTGCCAACCCATTATCAGCTACAACATGGGGGCGCAAAAATACGACCGTGTGCGCGAACTTTACCGCAAGATCATTGGTGCTGCCTTTGCAATCGGCGTTTTCTTTACGCTTTTGTTGGAGCTGGCACCGCAATTTGCGCTGGGACTTTTCGGTCAGCCGAGCAACATTCCCAACCCCGAGGATTATTGGGATTTTGGTGTAAAGACAATGCGCATTTTCCTATCGCTTGTCAGCATCAGCTGCTTGATTAAAACCAATTCGATCTTCTTTCAAGCAGTGGGAAAACCCCTGTATGCAACCGTTTCTTCCATCATTCGCGACGTTGTCTGCTTTGTGCCGCTAATTCTCATTTTGCCGGCAATTTTCTCTGACGTGGTGGCAATTCTTTATGCCGCACCCATAGCAGATTTGTTGGCGATGGGCGTAACCGCATTTTTGTCGGTTTCCTTCTTGCGCTCCCTGAAGCGTGAGGAGAACAAATTGCGAAAGACTTTGTAAAAAAGAAAAAGGAATCAATCGTTGTGATTGGTTCCTTTTTGTGTTGACACGCCCCTTTGTTTGTGCTATAATGATGGCACAAAACTTTGTGGATATTTGGAGGAAAAAGCAATGAAAACTTTGTTGATATTGGTTGACGGTATGCGTCCCGATGCCTTGGCAAATTGCAAAGCCGCACAAAAGGTAATGGCGAATGCCGTCTATACCCTAAACGCGCAAACCGTTATGCCGTCTGTTACGCTTTCTTGCCATATGTCACTCTTTTTTAGTATGATGCCCGAGCGTCACGGCACCAAGGGCAACACCTACGTACCGCCCTCTCGTCAGCTTTTGAGTCTTTTTGATGTTCTTGCAATAGAGAAAAAGAAGGTTGCAGCCTTTTACAGTTGGGAACCGCTACGCAATCTTTGTTATCCGGCCTCTCTTGATTATTCCTTGATGATTAAGGGCGGAAACTATGGATATGAAAAGGCCAACAACCGTTTAACAGATGCCGCCATTGGATACATCAGGGAGGAAGATCCCGAGCTGACGTTTCTTTATCTTGGCTATCCCGACGAGGCGGGACACGAACACGGCTGGATGAGCGAGGAATATATGAAGTCGCTTGAGAACAGTTGGGAGAACATTGTGCGCACCATGGAGGCGATTCCCAAGGATTACGCGGTCATCATTACAGCCGACCACGGTGGACACGACCACACGCACGGCACGGAACTGCCCGAGGATATGACCATTCCGCTCATTTTTGCAGGTGCTGAGCGCAATCTTGTCGGCAATTTGGAAAACGTCAACATCATCGACATTGCCCCCACCGTCACGGCTCTTGCGGGATTTGCTCCCAACGCCGATTGGGAGGGGAAGAGCTTGCTGAAGTGACCGATTTGCCAAAAAACCAACCAACGGTTGCATTTTATTGACAATGTTTTGCTTTTGTGGTAAGATAAAAACAGATTTTGAATGCTCTCATTTTCGAAAAAAATTGTATAAAATTTTTGTTTTCGAGTGATGCAGGGCATGCCGTTTCTGTTTTTTAGAATATAGGGATCCAATCCCGAAATTAGACAAAGGAGAAAACCTATGGCGTATCGTTATTCTTATGATGAAGAAAGAGTTGCGTACAAACCGCAACCCCTGCGCACCAACCGCAAAATGTGGAAGCTGATGTTGTTCAGCTTTCTAACGCTCGGCATTTACAGCATCTATTTCTTTTCTCCATTCGATTATGAACTTGAAAAGATTGCCCCCACAAGAGAGAAGAATAAGTTGATGCCCTATGGAGTGGCATATCTTGTTGCTTACTTTACGTTTGCTATCGTTATGGTTTTTTGGCAACATGAGTTGGCAAAGCGTATAGAAGATGCATTGACTGCTCGCGGAATTACAACCGATTTCAGCACGAATGATTTTTGGGGCTGGTATTTCTTTGGCTCTTTGACTGTCGTTGGCCCGTATATCTATTTCCACAAGCTTTGCAAGGCAATGAACCTCTTGTGCGAGGATTACAACAAAAATCTCACCGCAAAAAATTGACCGACTGTGTCCAAAAACGGATTGAGAGATAACTTTTTGCACTGACAGTTATCTGTAATTAAGAAAAATTTAGCATGCTAAAATGTCTATTGACATTTTTCGCAAACTGTGGTAAAATAACAATATGGGAAAAACCCCCTCAAATTTACTTCAAGGAGTACATATTATGGACAGAAAACAATTAAAAGCGCAAGCAAAAGAACAAATTAGAGGCAAAATTGGCGTTTTGATTGCCGTTACCCTCGTTATTGGTGCAATTACAGCAGTTGCAACCTTTTTGGCAGGCCTCATTCCCGGTGTAGGAATGGCTGTATCTCTTATTGTAACCCCTGCATTTGCCCTGAGTACCATTCGCATCTATTTGATGGTTGTTCGTGGCGGCAACCCCGAAATTAAGGATTCCTTCTCCGGCTTTGACGATTTCTTCAGCGCCTTCAAGGTAACCTTTTTGGTAGGTCTTTACACCTTTTTGTGGTCCTTGCTCTTCATCATTCCCGGCATCATCAAGAGTTACTCTTACTCCATGTCTATGTTCGTTCTTGCCGATAACAAGGGCAAGAGCGCAAGAGAATGCATTGCTGAATCCAAGGCTATGACCGAAGGTCACAAAATGGAACTCTTTGTTCTCGACCTATCCTTTATTGGTTGGTACTTGCTTGGTTCCTTGACCTGTGGCATTGCGTATTTGTATGTGGTTCCTCTTCTCAATGCTACCCATGCCAACGTTTACGAGACCATCAAGCCCGTTGTTGCAGTTCCTTTTGAGACTGTAGAGAACACCGAAGAGGCTCCTCAACCCACCGAAGAAGAAAATACAACCGAAGAATAAAAACAAAAGCCGAACCTTGCAAACGGGTTCGGCTTTTTTTGGAAAAAAATTGAAAAAGTGGGCAAACAGCCTATTGACAAATACACCTATATGTGGTAAAATAAAATTGCGCGAAAGCGTAAAAAACACCAACATTTTAGATAGGAGATTTTATTATGGGATCGAGATTCACAGGTCGTTTTTGGGGTTACATTGGCAGAGTTCTTCTGTTCACAGTTTTGAGTGTTATCACTCTTGGCATCGCTGCTCCTTTCTGCGCTTGCAGATTTTTGAAGTGGCAAAAGAGAAACACTTTTGTTGACGGTTACAGACTTGTATTTGACGGCAACGGCTTCCAACTTTGGGGTCGCATCCTTCTGTGGGTTCTGTTGACTGTTATCACCATTGGTCTTTACTCCTTCTATCTGCCCATCGCTTTTGCAAAGTGGGTTACCAAGCACACTCATTTCGCAAGATAATCAAAGCAAAATTACGCCTGCACGCATCACCGTGCAGGCGTTTTTTTATGTCTTTGGTGGCTGATTGGCAGTTCGCTTTAAGCTTTGGTAGGGCGTTTTTCCGGTAACGTCCTTGTAAACGCTGATAAAGTAAGAAATGCTGTTATATCCGCAACGTGTTGCAATTTCGCTAACCGATGCGCCGCCGCGGTAAAGGAATTCTTCGGCTTGGTTCACGCGTGTTCGGTTGAGGTATTGCTTAAACGTCATGCCGGTTACGCGACGAAAGCTGCGCGAAAAATAACTGTAGCTCATACCAAGGCTTTTTGCCAGCTCGCGCTCATCCATATCCTCGGCGTAGTGGTTGCGCACGTACACCATCGTGTTATAAATCAAAGCCGCGGTCTGGTTGTGCAGAGATTTTTCACCGTTTGGCGCATCGCTGCGCAAGATCTCAACCAAAAGCTCCATAATTTTGAGCTTAATTGCCACCTGTGATGCATATTTGGCCCTCTCATGTTCGGCGATCAGAGAGTGCAGGGCAGAGAGCAGGGGAGTGTTCTCAAGCTCTTCCTTGCGCCAAATATTTTTGTTCTCTTTGCGGTTAATGGCAAAGCGCATAACGTATTCGGTCCCCTCCTCTTGTGTGGAGAATTGCAAAAAGAACGCGGGGGAGATCTTAATCACGTAATATTCGTTGTCGGGCAAATTTTTTGTGAAAACGTGGTGAATGGCATTGGAGCAAAAGAGGATGAGATCCCCCTCTCCAATCTCATATTCCACACCGTCAAGCAGGACAGTATAGCTTCCTTTTTTTACGTATAACAGCTCCATGGCCTTATGAACGTGTGCCGCGCAGGCAACACATGTGGGGGGAGTGGCTTGCAAAAAGAACTCGGTTCCGTCGCCTACCGTCATTGGCAATTCCACTTGAAAATCGTTTGTATTCATTTGCATTTTCCTCGCAGGACAAATTTGTTATATTTTTAGGCAATTCTATTATAGCATTGTTTTGGCAAAAAGTCTATAATAAAATCAGAATTTATCCGCAATTTTTTCAGGGGGCACCAAAAGGCTGCGGTGCCAAAGCACAATGAAAAGAAAAAAAGGAGAAAACACACATGGAAAGAATTGTTAAAATTGGTATCATCGGTTGCGGCGGCATTGCCAACGGCAAGCACATGCCCGCACTCTCTCGCGTTCCCAATGCAAAAATGGTTGCATTTTGTGACATCATTCCCGAAAGAGCCGAAAAGGCGCGCACCAAATACGGCACACCCGATGCAAAGGTATATGTAGATTACAAGGAGCTGCTCAAGGACGAAGGAATCGAGGTCGTTCACGTTTTGACCCCCAACCGCGAGCATGCACAAATCACCGTTGATGCACTCTATGCCGGCAAGCACGTTATGTGCGAAAAGCCCATGGCAAAGACTGCGGCTGATGCTCGCCGTATGTACGAAGCGGCAGTTGCAACCGGCAAAAAGCTGACCATTGGTTACCAACACCGCCAAAAGCCGCAAAGCATTTATGCAAAGAGATACATCGACTCCGGTGCGCTTGGCGAGATCTACTATGCAAACTGCTACGCTATTCGCCGTCGCGGAACACCCAACTGGGGCGTATTTCTTGATGCCGAAGCACAAGGCGGCGGCCCCATCATCGATATTGCGACCCACTCTCTTGACCTTACCCTTTATTTGATGAACAACTACGAGCCCGAGATGGTTGTCGGTAAGACGCACAAGAAGCTTGAGCATCCCGAGGCGGGCAACATTTGGGGCGACAACGGCGTTAGCACCACACCTCTGGAAGAGGCTGCTTGCGCGTTCATTCGCATGAAGAACGGTGCCACCATTATGCTCGAAACCAGCTGGGCGCTCAACACCTCCGAACCCATCGAAGAGGGTAGCTGCACCCTTTGCGGTAGCCGTGAAGGTTTGCAAATTAAGAACAACGTCCTCAAAATTAACAAGATTGAGTTCGACCGTCAAACCGAGACCAAGGTTGATACAAATGCAGGCGGCGTAGCCTTCTACAGCGGTGCATCCTCCAATGCGATCGACGTAGAAGCCGCTAACTGGATCCGTTCCATTATTGAGGATACCGACCCCGTTGTTATGCCCAAGCAGGCACTGGTCGTTTCCGAAATCCTTGAGGCAATTTACGAGTCCTCCAAAACCGGAAAGCCGGTATACTTCGCATGAAGATAGCGGTATTTGGCGTTTGGCACGTCCACGCCCCCGATTACACCCGTGAGGCACAGGCGCACGGTGAGGTAATTGGCTTTTATGAAAAAAACGATGCTTTGGCAGAGGAATATGCAAAGGAATTCGGTCTTTACCGCTTTGCAACCCCCGAGGAGCTTCTCGAAAGTGATGCCGAGGGCGTTATCGTTTGCTCCGCATCCTCCGACCATGCCGAGGATCTTATTCGCATTGCGAATGCAAAAAAGAACATCTTTACCGAAAAGGTGCTCACGCTGACCGACGAAGAAGCGCTCCGCGTAAAGGAAGCGGTCGAAGCAAACGGCGTTACCTTGACGATTTCTCTCTTTCAAAAATATCTCGGCTCTCGCATTACCATCAAGGAAATCGTAGAGAGCGGCGAACTTGGAAAAATCAATTACGTTCGTTTTCGCAACTGCCATTCGGGCAGCATTGGCGATTGGTTGCCCAAGCATTTTTACAATGCAAAGGAGTGCGGCGGCGGTGCCATGATTGACCTTGGCGCTCACGGAATGTATCTCATTCATTGGCTTCTCGGCATGCCCGTATCGGCTTCTTCTGCCTTTACGCTCGCTTGCGAAAATCCTTCTGCAAATGCCAAAAACGCAGACCGTGTAGAGGATAACGCGGTTACGGTGATGTCTTTTGAGGGCGGTGCTATCGCCATCAACGAGACCGGCTTTTGCTCCAACTGTGCGCCTATTGTTTTTGAGGCACACGGAGAAAAGGGATTTGTGCGCATGGAGGATGACTATGCTGTCAGCCGCATCATCAAGCGCACCCAAGCCACGCGCGGCAAGCCCGTTGAGGTTACTCCGGCTCCCAACCAAAGTCTTCCCATCACCCAATTTGTCAAAGGCGAAATTCTCGATGGCTGTGGCCTCGACGAAGCCCTCGCCCTGACCCACATGATGGTTATGGCTTATAAGTAAAGATACGAGTGATTTCGGGGGAACCCTTTTTGAGTAAAGGGTTCCCCCGAACCCCTTACCAAAAACTTTCTGACAAAAGGTTAATGGCAATGTGTCTAAAGATACGGATAGACAGACGGCGTGAGCGCAATGAATGACAGTCTGGTGGACTGTCAGAACGTGAGCGTGACCGAGCCGCAGCGAGAACCACCGAGACCCTGCTCGTTAAAAATAGTTGATTTGTATTAAAATATCTACCCCAAATGGAGGCACCCACACCATTTTGGGCAAACTAAGTCGAGAAATTTCTTTCGGGTTGTTCTATAATACTATCATAAGGGGGTGAACAGAAATGGAAGAGCATATCGAAGCCGTTCAACGGATGCAAGACTATATTGAGGCACACCTGGATGCGAATATCTCTATGGCTGACCTTGCAAATGTGGCAAAATATTCTCCGTGGTACTCTTATAGACTTTTTGTGGATTTGCTGCATATGACACCGGCGGTATATATCAGACGTCTGCGATTATCCAAATCCGCGCTCCGATTACGAGACGAAAAAGTCAAGATCATTGATGTTGCATTTGATTTCGGATTTGAGAGTGTAGACGGCTATCAGCGAGCATTTTACAAAGAGTTTGGATGTAATCCCTATGAGTATTCCATGCATCCTATTCCAATCTATCTGTTCAAGCCTTACGGGATCAAGTATGCAAACAGAAAGGAAAACAAAAAAATGAATGACGTAAAAAGTGTTTTTATACAAGTCATTGAAAAACCGGAAAGAAAAGTGATTATCAAACGAGGCAAAGAAGCAACCGAATACTTTCAATATTGCGGGGAAGTTGGTTGCGACGTATGGGGATTGCTCTGCAGTATGAAATCCATCTGTGGGGAACCTGTATGCTTGTGGCTTCCCCAAAAATACATTGCTGAAGGAACCTCCCAATACGTGCAAGGCGTAGAGGTTGCAACCGATTATTCCGGTGAAATACCGGAAGGATTTGACGTTATC
>JAGBSQ010000194.1 GCA_017631775.1 Clostridia bacterium
ATTGTGGTAGACGATAGCGACGTTATGCTCGGCGGCGGCGTTTTGGAGAACTATGACCCCGCATTCCGCGTTTTGCGCAACCCTTGGCAGCCTATTGAAAAGCTTGCACAAAAGGATGGCGGCAACATCGCCGAACAAGGTAGCGTTCGCGTTATCGCCATGAACACCATTGCGGGCACCGGCTCGGTTACCACCTGCCTCTCCTCCACAACCACCTACAAAAAAGCACTTGAAAAGATCCAACAACAGCTGCAATCCGGCAACGTGTCGGCAATTCGCTTCTCCCCCAGCACCGACTTTGACCTCTATTGCACCTGCGAGGATTGCGCTCGCGTAATTGAAGAAGAGGGCGGCGCCTCCGGCAACTACATCCGCTTCCTCAACAAGCTTCACGATGCAATCGACGAGCTTTACCCCAACGTTAAATTTGAAATTACCCCTCGCGCCTACATGGCAACCGCGCCCGCACTTACACAACCCGTTGACGGAATTTTAATTCGTTTTGACACCGACAAGTGCCACATTTCGCACCCCGTTACCGATGCTTCCTGCCCCGATGCCAAGGCTTTTGCCGAAAGTCTTAAGAGCTGGAGCAACTTCTGCGATAACGTTTACGTAGAATACGCGCTCACTGCCTCCAAGGACTTTATGCCCGTGTTCGCAAACCTCGGTTCGCTTCGCGAGGATATGCGCTTTTTTGCCGAGTGCGGCGTTGGCAACATTCGCTTTAACGGCAACATCGTTTGCCCCACCGGCGAGTTTGGCGAATTGCGCGTATATCTGCTCTCCAGACTTATTCAAAACCCTATGATGAGCGAGGAAGAATACTACGCTCACATGGACGCTTTCCTCAAATCCTTCTACGGTGAGGGTTGGCAGTACATTCGCAAGTTTATCGATAAGACCATTGAGCTTGCAAAAGACGGACACCAAACCAAAAAGGACAGTCCCTTTGCCGCTATTACAGAAGCGGAATACCTTGCAAACGAGGCCACCTTTGACGAGTGGTGGAACCAAGCAGAGGCTCTTGCTGGCAACCGCATCGATTTTGTAAAGCGCGCGCGTTACCAATGGCGTTACATCAAGCTTTGCTTGCACCCCAATGCTACTGACGCGCAAGCATTGATTACCGATGCCGCAGGCGGACAAAGAGTTGCTTGGAGAGATAAGCAATGGAACGTTGATACCGCCCGTTCCAATCTCAATCTCGCCCCCACCGAGTGGGTTTATAAATCTTAAAAAACATTAGGCAAGCGGCCCCGAGCCGCTTGCTTTTTTATTTTGTTGATATATTTTAGATATTATATACAAATTTTGTAAACAAATATAAAAAACTATTGCTTTTTTTTGCATTTTTTGGTATGATGTAAATTGAAAGAATGTAATTACATTCTTAAAATCCTTGAATTCAACCAAAAAGGAGAAAAAACATGAAGAAACTGTTGATCCTGTTGCTTGCCGCAGCGCTTGTTTTGCCCTGCCTGATGATGAGCTGTAACAACAACACCCCCGAGGTAACCACCCCCACCGACGTTGTTACACCCCCCGCAGAAACAACAACGCCCGACGACTCGTCTAACCCCGAAAACCCTCCCAAGGAAACAGAGTTGACCCTTACCTCTGTTAACGTAACCACCGGTGAAGACGTTGCCGAGGCGTTTGCCGCTGCCGAGCTGCTTGCTTATTTGAACAAAAAAGGCATCACCTCCTCCAAGGACGGTTTCCCGATCACCATCAGCATCGACTCCGCTTTGGAGCACGACTGCTTTAAGATCGAGGCTTCTTTTGACGAAGAGACCCGCGGCATGACCATTCGCGGTGGCGACAGACGCGGTATTCTTTACGCCGTTTATCAATTCCTTGAGAAATATGCCGGCTTCCGCTACTTCACCCCCGATATTGAAACCTACACCGCTGACGCTGTTGTAATTCCCGAAGGCGTTGTAATGGATCACACCCCTGTTCTCGGCGCGCGCCGCATTACTTGGCACAGCATTTACTCCAGCATGGAGTGGGCCGTAAAGCTTGGCGCTAACTTTGGTATTTCTCTGCCCCAAATCTTTGGCGGTCAAAGCCTTGATTACGGAAGCTTGTTTGTTCATACCATTGCTCCCCTTGCAGGCACAAAATATCCTTACCCCACCTATGCAACCAACCCCTGCCTGACCGACCCCGAGATCTTTAACACGGTTATTGCTAACCTGCGCAAGGAGCTTGAAAAGAACCCCAACATAAACATCGTATCTGTTTCTCAAAGTGACTACGAGCAATCCTGCTACTGCCCCAACTGCCGCAAAATTGCAGAAGAAGAAGGCAGCTACTCCGGTGTTTGGATCTACTTTGTAAACAAGGTTGCAGAAGAACTCACCAAGGATTATCCCGATCTCATCATTGATACCTTGGCATACAAGAACACGCAAAAGGCTCCCAAAAACATCAAGCCTCACCAAAACGTTTGCGTTCGTTTGTGCTCTATTACCTGCTGCTTTACACACCCCATTGACGATCCCAACTGCTCGAAGAACAAGACCTTCCGCGATGACCTCGTTGCTTGGGGTAAGATTTGTGACAACATTCACATTTGGGACTACACCACAAACTTCCACTACTACATCTCCACCTTTGCAAACCTCGACGTTATTCGCGCAAACATGAAGTTCTTTGCCGAGAACAATGCAGTTTCCATGTTCCCGCAAGGTAACAGCCAAGGCAAGTCGGGTGAGTTTGGTGAGCTCCGCACCTACCTGCTCTGCAAGCTGATGCTGGATCCTTACATGACCGAGGAAGAATACTCCAACCACATGGATGAGTTCCTCCAAGCTTACTACGGTGAAGGCTGGACCTACATTCGCGAATTTATCGACAAGACCACCGAGCTTGCCGCCAACGGCGGATTTAAGCTTGACGGCAACGAACAGCCCACCAACGCTGTTTGCGGTCAAGGCATCTACGACCATCCCCTTACGGTCATCACCCGCCAAGAGTATCTTGCCAACGAGGCACTCTTTGACGAATTGTGGGCAAAGGCAAAAGAGCTTGCCGGCGACCGCATTGAAAACGTTAAGCGCTCCGAAATGCAATGGAGATTGACCAAGCTCTACCTGCACCCCAATGCTGCACAAGCGCAACAGCTGATTGACGATGCAAAGGCTGCAGGCGTTGTTTGGAAGGAAGGCTTGCCCAACGTTCAATCGAGCTCCGACCTCTCCAAGAGCCCCTACTACTGGTCTTACGGAAACTGATCAAGCGGTGCATTCCCGCACAAAGAGGAAAAACAATGAAGAAGACATTGACGTGTGTAAACGTTACCTCGAGTAACGAACCTACGGCGCTCCACGCCGCAGAAGAGCTGACAAAATATCTGCAAAAGAAAGGTGTTGACATCCGCGAGGATGGATTTGCCGTTCTTGTTGCGGTGGACCCCTCGCTTGAAGAGGACGGTTATAAAATTGAAGCGACCGAGGGTGGCCTGACCATTAAAGGCGACAACACCGGTGTGCTTTACGGCGTTTACGCCTTTCTCGAAAAGTATGCGGGCATTCGCTTCTTTACCCCCACTCTTGAGGTTTGCCCCGCCGGTGATATTGAGATAGGCGAAGGCATTTTGATGGAATACACCCCCACCATGAAGGCACGCCGCCTGACTTGGTTTGGCGTTCGCGATGCGGATTGGTGTGTTAAGAACAGTGTTAACAACTGCGATGCTCCTCTTACCGAGGAGCTTGGCGGTCAACGCCTCAACTATGGCAGACTGTTTGTACACACCATCAACACCCTGCGCGAAACGACCTATCCCTACCCTCCCTACGGCACCAACCCTTGCATGACCGACCCCGAAATTTTGGAAAAAGTCATCAAAAACGTTCGCAAATCGCTTGCCGAAAACCCTAATGCAAACATCGTATCTGTTTCGCAAAACGATTTTGAGGGACATTGCGAATGCCCCAACTGCAAAAAGATTGAAGAAGAAGAAGGCAGCCCCGCAGGCCCGTTCCTCCGCTTTGTCAACGCGGTTGCCGAGGATTTGGAAAAGGATTACCCCAACCTGACGGTTGACACACTCGCATATAAGTACACACAAAAAACTCCCAAAATTACAAAGCCCCGTCACAACGTTTGCATTCGCCTCTGCTCCATCAACTGCTGCTTTACGCACCCCATCGATAACGAAGAGTGCCCCAAGAGCAAGAGATTCCACGATGATATCGTCGGTTGGGGCAAGATTTGTGACAAGCTTCACATTTGGGACTACACAACAAACTTCCACTATTACATCTCCACCTTCCCCAACTTTGGTGTTATTCACAAAAACATGCGCTTCTTTGCAGAGAACAACGTAGTTTCGATGTTCCCGCAGGGCAACGGTCAGGGCGTCTCGGGTGAGTTTGGCGAGCTCCGCTCTTACCTCTTGGCAAAACTGATGTGGAACCCCTATATGAGTGAGGAAGAATACTACACGATGATGGACGAATTTCTTGCCGCTTACTACGGTGACGGTTGGAAATACATTCGTCAATTCATCGACAAAACCACCGAGCTTGCCGCCAACGGCGGATTTGCCATTAACCGCGAGGATGAGAGCGAAGGCGCTCCCGTTTGCGGTCAAGGCATTTACGGTCACCCCTTTACCGCCATCACACGCGGGGAATACCTCGAGCATGAAGCCCTCTTTGAGGAGTGGTGGAACAAGGCTGTTGAGCTTGCAGGCGAGCGCCGCGAATTTGTAGAACGCTCGATGATGCAATGGAGACTGACCAAGCTTTATCTGCATCCCAATGCCGAAGAAGCACAAAAGCTGATCGACGATGCAAAGGCCGCAGGCGTTGTTTGGAAAGAAGGACAGTTCAACGTACAACCCGAATCCGACCTCTCGCGCAGCCCCTTCTTCTGGAAGTACGGCAAATAATTCTTTGTAAAGGAGAAAAAAGCATGAAGAAAATTCTTGTTATTTTGCTCACACTGGCACTTCTTTTGCCCGCAATGGTGAGCTGCAACAACAACAATACCCCCCTCGAGGAGACCACTCCTGTGGATACCACTCCCGAGGTAACCACCCCCGAAGAGACCACCCCCTCCGGTGAGGAAGTTCTCACTCCCTACGAAGGTCCCGCACTCACCGAGGACAATGCACTCAAGTGTGCAGAGATCATTGTTACCGGCAACAGCGAATCTGACGTTTATGCCGGCCAAGAGCTTGCCGATTACCTGACCCAAAAGGGTATTTACGTTCAAGAAGGCGGCTTCCCCATCACTCTTTCGGTTAACCAAGACCTCGGTGTTGACGCTTTTGAAATCACCGCTACCCTTTCGGGTGAGAATGCCGGCATGACCATTGTTGGCGGCAACGAGCGCGGTGTTCTTTACGGCGTTTACAAGTTCCTTGAGGAGTTTGGCGGCGTTCGTTACTTTACCCCCGAGCTTGAGGTTGTTCCCGCAAGCGACATCATTCTTGATGAAGGCAAGATTCTTGAATACTCCCCTTACTTTGAGCTTCGCCGATTGAGCTGGCACGGTGCCGGCACAAGCAGCGATTGGTGCATTAAGAACGGTGTTAACGCGCATGACGGCGTTAACGATGCTATTTACGGCGGAAAGGTCGTTTACGGTAGCGGCTTGTTCGTTCACACACTCGGTGCTCTGACAGAGACCGGTGGCGGCGCTTCCCCCAACCCCTGCCTCTCCTTGGATTCTCCCGAGGGTCAAGCGAACTACGAAAAGGTTATGAAGAACCTGCGTGCCGCTCTTGAGGCTGACCCCACCATCAACATCGTATCTGTTTCTCAAAACGACCTGAACGAATACTGCAAGTGCGAATACTGCTTGAAGTCCTATGCTAAGTACACCACCAACTCGAGCAACGTTGAAGCAGGCGGCACCGCCGGCAATATGCTGGAGTTTGTAAACAAGGTTGCGGCTGAACTCGAAAAGGATTACCCCAACCTCACCGTTGATACCCTTGCATACAACTACACCCAAGCAGCTCCCAAGGGCATCGTTCCCCGTGAGAACGTTTGCATTCGTGTATGCTCCATTCGCGTTTGCTTTATGCATCCCTTTACCGAATGCCCCGATGCTAAGGGTCCCAATGACGTTGCATGGACAAGAACCGCAAAATTCCGCACCGACTTTGCTGATTGGGGCAAGATTTGCGACAACATTTACGTTTGGGATTACACCACAAACTTCCGTTACTACATCGCTCCCTTCTCCAACTTTGGTGCAATTCGCCAAAACATGAAATTCTACCACGAAAACGGTGTGCGCGGTATGTTCCCGCAGGGTAACAGCCAATCCATTTCCGGTGAGTTTGGCGAGCTCCGCACCTACCTGTTGGCAAAGCTGATGTGGGATCCCTACATGACCGAGGATGAATACTACAAGCACATGGACGAGTTCCTCAAGGCTTACTACGGTGCCGGCTGGGTTTACATCCGCCTCTTTATCGATAAGACCACCGAGCTTGCAAAAGACGGTTGCATCAACATTTACGAGGCGCCTCTCCAATCCATCACCGAAGCAGAGTACCTTGCAAACGAGAGAGACTTTGAAAACTGGTGGAGCAAGGCAGAAGCAATTGCAGGTGACCGCACAGAATACGTTAAGCGCTCCCGTTTGCAATGGCGTTGCATTCAAATCCTGCTTCATCCCGATGATGAAGCGGCTCTCCAATTTGCTGCCGACGTTGAAGCATACGGCATTCGTTGGGCAGAGGGCGACGGCAACAACAAACCCATCTACCAAATGGAATACTTTACAGAACTCTATCCGAATCTTCAACCCAAAAAGTAAGATTACAAACCCACAGTATGAGCGTGATTGTCCCTCGCGGACAATCACGCTCTTGCTATGTGGGCTTTTTTTGCTTTTTTGTAAACAAATCCCCTCTCCTATTGCTTTTGAGGTGTATTTTTGATATGATATACTTAATCTTTATATTACTTTCTTATATGGAAAGAAAGGACAGCTATGAGAAAATCCCTTATCCTTTTGTTGGTTGCGGCACTCCTTTTGCCCACGCTTTTGACAGCGTGCAACAACACAAAACCGCTCGAAACAACCCCCACCCAAAAAGAGACTACAACCGAAAACACCACCCCCGAGGAGACC
>JAGBSQ010000195.1 GCA_017631775.1 Clostridia bacterium
CATGCGTGCAAAACGAGCCACACAAAGCATCTCCCAACATGGTATTTACCCGTTTCCTCTCTCAAAAAGTCAATTTTTATTAATTTGGTCAAGCAAAATGGCATGCGCCGTTTCGCCAAGAATGATTCCCGCGCTCTCAGGCGCGCACTTACCGGGGAGTGCCGTTGCCCAAAGTGTGCGAATACCAAGCGTGCTTGCCTCTGCCGTATCCACCCCGCCCGGGGCGGATGCCAGATCGATGATAAGGCAATCTCTCGGAAATTTGGAAAGCACTTCCCCAGTCAAAATACGCTTTGGAACCGTATTGAAAACAACGCGCGTATCGGCATCAAACAAAAGTGAATCTTCACCCAAAATGCGTTTTGCAGAAAGGCCCACAAGCTCTGCGCGTGCGCAGACCTCAGGCCGGCGGGCATATACGGTCACCTTGGCTTCCAACAGCTTTAGCTTTTGTGCAAGGACCTCACCGATGCGCCCATAGCCGATGACGACAGCCTTTGTGCCTGCTAGAACCACGGGAAGCTCACGCATGGCGATCTCAATAGCACCTTCGGCTGTTGGCAACGCATTTTTGAGTTGCAGGATCTCGCTTTCAAAATAATCGATCCAACGGATGCCTTCACGGTCTGCGCGATTGCGAAGTGTTTCTCCCATATTTCCAACAAGAAAGATTTTTTGCCTAAACATTGAAAAGATTGTTTCCATTCGTAACTTTTCGCTCTCGTCCCCTATCGGCGTCCAAAGATGTGTACCGTCTCTTGAGGAAGGTAACGGGAGCATTATAACATCAGCTTCGTCAAACCAAAGCTTTGCATTTTGGCAAAAATCAATGGCACTTTCTCCCTTTTGAGTCCCCCACTCCCGCACGTCGTATCCATACTCCAAAAGCTTATTTGCGGTAAAATGCATTCTTACATCTCCACCTAAAAGCGCTATCACCGTCTTTTTCATCAATGTCTCCCCTCTGTTTGATACATTGTCAGTATATGAAAAAAGCCTCGTTTCGACACAGAAACAAGGCTTATTTTACAAAAACGGTAATCGGCTCATCCACATAACGAATATTGCAGAGAATTGCAGCGTTGGGGAGTAAGCGCAAAAGCTTTTGATCGGTAACAAAAAGCGTTTTATGCTCATGCCAAGCGTGTGAAATAGCAGTACTCTTGGAGTTTGAAAAGCCGGTATCTCCCAAAATCACATGATCCGCACCGTTTATCATATCATGCATTTGGGTGGCTAATGTAGAATCGGGAGTGGAGCCGTTGAAATATGTAAACACCTCTCCACCTGCCACGGCAGAAAACAGGAGCGCATCGTGCCGCGAATCAGACATTTCGGCGTGTTTCAAAGCAAGAATTTCAACATTCTTTATTGCAAGCTCCTCCGCACCAAATACAACGCGAATTCCATGGGATTCCCCTTCGCTGATAAATCGGTCAGCGATCGCGCGTTCTTCATCGGTCATAGGAGTTGGCAGGTGCAAGGTCTTGACGCGAATGCGCTTTGCCATTAATGCAATAAAATAGGTGTTGCGATTGTGGTAATGTGTAAGGATAAGATCATCTAACTCGGTACAACGCAAATCTTTTGCAATAGCCAGCATCTCAACTCCGCCACCTGCGGTTCCGTCGCCAAAGTCTACGGCAACGCTTTTGCCTTTTTCGGTAAACAAAATAACCTCTCCTCCGCTTGCTTGAACCACGGAAAAGGATACACCGCGATCAGGTAGATACGTTACACAAACCGAGGTCAAAACTGTTAGCAAAGACAACGCCACCGGTAACAAAAGCCAGGATTTTACCCTTTTGAGTTTTGCTACGACAACAAAAACAAGCGCCAAAAGAACCGCAAGTGCGCAAAGCTGCGAGAGTGTATCTCCAAGCGGTATTAAAATGCCGTCGATATTCGAAAACCACTCGGCTACGGCAAGCATCCCATTGCCAACCAGCGCTGTCAAAATGCCAACGGGCGGCAAAATGAGTGTAATGACCGACAAAACAAGCAATGCGGTGGTAGGAACGGAGAGTGCCAAGGTTGCAGGGATAGATCCCAACGAAACCTCACCAAAGAATCTTGCTTGCAAATATAGCAGCGCCAAATTTGCCGCAATGCCAACAATAATGGCGGTGATCACCGCAGAAATTGCTTTGATCAGTTTTACAGATACCGTTAATTTGGCGTACAAGTATTCCTGCACGCTCTCAAATGCCGGCAAAAAGATGATGATAGAGGTTGCGGCCACAAAAGAAAGCCAAAGCCCTATATCGAGTACCGCGTTGGGAGAGATCAAGAGTAACAGTGCAAGAACCGCGCCCACAGCCGTGAATGAATCATAATCGGTATTCCAATAAAATCCAAGCGTTAACACACCCAGCATCAGCACCGCGCGCGCAATTGAAGGAGATGCACCCGTAAAGAACAAATATCCAAATGCAACGGCAAAAACGAAAATAGAACGAATACGCTTAGGACAAGAAAGTGCGCGCAAAAGGCATTCGAGTGCAGCTATCAGAATTGAAACGTGCAAACCGCTCAGTGCCAAAAGATGTGAAACTCCTGCACGCTGAAAATGAAGAGCCGTATCTCCCGAAAGGTGATCGCGTGTTCCAAAAAGAAGAGCTGAGGCAAGCTTGCCGGCTTCCCCACCTACTGTTTGTTCCAAATAGTAGGCTGCGGCAAAATTCCATTTTGAAAGCGTTGCACGCAGCGAAAACCGTTCCTCATCGATCAACTCACAGTTGAGCATATCATCGCTTGTGATGCAAAGCAGAATACCGTCTTTTAGCGAGTCGGTTTCTTCGTTTTCACTGTATTTGCTATCAAACGGAGCGCCAATGCCCGTAAGACGGAACTTGTCGCCCACCTGCAAGGTAGAGGCATAGGTGAACTGCAGGCGTATGTCGGCGTAGCACGGCTTTTGATCGATGCTATGAATTTCGGCAATGAGAACGCTTTGATAAGGCTTGCCAACCTCACGTTCAAGCACCACACCCTCTACAACGCATTCTTCACCAATGCGGTCTTGCCAATTTTGATAGCGAACACCAAAGAACAAATACGACGACAATAGCGCAAGCATTACAGCAAACAAAATCAAAATGGCAAGAAAAACTTGGCGTTGATTCTTTTTGAAATAAAGAAAAGTAAGAACCGCAAGGGATAAAACAGAGGCGATTATGCATATAATTTGAACTGATAGCGGCATAGATTGTGCCAAAACGGCAGCCGCGGCAAAAGAAAAACAAGCCACTGCCAGCGGTCTGTTTGCTAAAACATGCATAAAAACACCTCCTTTGGTATTATTTTTTGCAAAAAACAGTCGAAAAAGCATCTCTTTTGCCGAAAAACGGAAAATAATTCTTGACAAAATCAACTTTTTAATGTATAATATACGAGGTGGCGCAAAGCGCCAATTTTACCCCAGAAAAGAAAAATTGTTGGAGGACATAAAATTATGTTTGAAACTCTGAAGAACCTGCTCGTAGAAGAGCTGCAACTCAACCCTGATGATATCACTCTTGAGTCCGACCTTGCAAACGACCTTGGTGTCAATTCTATCGAGCTTGCTGATATGATTATGATTTGCGAAGATAAATTCGGTGTTGAAATCAAAGACGAGGATATCTTCAAATTCGTAAACGTTGGCGATGTAGTTAAGTTCTTGGAAGAAAACGCAACCGAGCAATAATCCACTTTGCATATAAATGCGGCCTTGGAGCACCGAGGTCGCTTTTATATTGTAATTGGGGTCTTCTTCATTATACACCAAAGAGAATAAAAGTCAATATATGAAAGAAAATCTGCTAAAAAAATTGGTTTTTGGTTGCAATTTTTCTTTTTATTTGATATAATAAAGGTAATTCACTACAAAGGAATTTTGAACTATGAGAATGAGAAGAAAAAAGCACGGTGCTGAAAGAATTGCCGCGTGCTCACAAATTTTAATCCCCGCTCCCATCTCCCCTGCAGTACATCCCCAAACCTTTTTTGAGGTTAAAAGACCCGTATGTCTTGAAATCGGTTGCGGCAAGGGCGATTTTGCAGTCGGTATGTCTGCAAAGCATCAAGACCTCAACTTTATCGCTATGGAGCGCGTTCCCGACGTGGCTTGCTTGGCACTTGAAAAAGCAATGGCAGCAAGCGATACTCGCGACGATAACCTGCGTTTTTTGATTGGTGATGCACGCAATCTCACCGAGTTTTTCCTGCCCCATTCCTTTGATCGCATCTATCTCAACTTTAGCGATCCTTGGCCAAAAAAGGGATATGCAAAACGTCGCTTGACACATCGCGGCTTTCTTGAGCTTTACCGCTCGCTTTTGGTTGAGGGCGGTCTTTTGATCCTCAAAACCGACAACCAAGGTCTGTTTGACTTCAGTTTGGAAGAATTTGAAGCTATGGGTCTTGCCATCGAGTGGCAAACCCGTGACCTACACGCATCCGAAGCTGCAGCTGAAAACGTTATGTCCGAATATGAGCGCCACTTCTCGGAGCTTGGACAAGTC
>JAGBSQ010000196.1 GCA_017631775.1 Clostridia bacterium
ATGCAAAGCTTTATAGCGCTCCCCATTTTTTCGGGCATTACGGCAGTTCAACCCGTAGATCTCATTCCGCTCCCCGAGGATGGAACCTCAAATCCCCTACGCCCTGCAGATGAAACGTTTTATGAAAACTCCCCTGCCGACCTCTAAATCACAGAAAGGAGACATCTATGCCCCAACTGCCCATTATTCCCGAAACGATTACCGTGCATCTCGGTCCGCCCGATTCCAATGCCGAAAACGTGACACTCCCCTTTCTTGATTACATTGCAAACGTCGCATCCTCGGAAATTTACCCCACTTGGCCTGAGAATGCCATTCGGGCGAATATATATGCACAAGTTTCCTTTGCTCTCAACCGCATTTACACCGAGTATTATCGCACACGCGGCTATGATTTTGATATTACCAACTCCACGGGTAGCGACCAATCTTTTGTAAAAGGCCGCGTTGTGTTTGAAAACGTGCGCGAGATTGTAGGCGAGCTTTTTAACGATTACATCCGCCCCTCGGGCAGTGTGGTGCCTTTGTTTGCATCCTATTGCAACGGTACAACCGTCACCTGCCCGGGGCTATCGCAATGGGGTTCGGTTACGCTTGCCGAGCAAGGACTTACTCCCTTTGAAATTCTCACTTATTACTATGGCGACAACATTGAACTCGTTAGAAATGCGCCCGTAATGGGAAGCCGTGAGAGTGCTCCCCTTTACCCTTTACAACTCGGTTCTACGGGAGATGATGTCAGAACCGCTCAGCTGCGGCTCAATCGCATCTCCAAGAATTTTCCGTCAATCCCCAAGATTTTGGAAGTCGACGGCATCTTTGCTGAGGACACAGAAGCGGCGGTGAGGCGTTTTCAAGAGGTATTCAACCTCACACCCGATGGCATTATCGGCAAAAACACGTGGTACACCATTCAAAACATCTACATCGGTGTAAAAAAGCTGAACGATCTTGATGCCGAGGGAGTAACGCTTTCAGACGTTACAAAGCAATACCCCGGTTCGTTGCAGGTGGGTAGTCGCGGTGACGGCGTGCGCAATTTGCAGTATTTTATTTCTTATTTGTCACAGTTTTATGATACTATTCCTGCCGTTCCCATTGACGGTGTGTTTGGAGAAGGCACGCGCGCGGCGGTTCAGGACGTGCAACGCACCTTTGGTCTTGAACCCGACGGAGTTGTGGGAGAACGGACTTGGTACGCTTTGACAAATGCCTATCTCGGAGCGATCGCAACCATTCCGCGGCAGTACGTCGAGGGCGTGACGGTTCCCTATGGTGGAATTCCCTTGCGCATCGGCTCGGAGTCGGATTCGGTGCGGCTCTTGCAGGAATATCTCAATTATATTGCGCGTTCTTACCCCGAAGTCCCTACGGTTGAGGTGACAGGATATTTCGGCCCGCGCACACAAGAGGCCGTACTCGCGTTTCAACGTCGCTTTGACCTTGCCGCCAACGGTGTTGTGGCATCGACCACGTGGAACGAGATCATTACGCTATACGAGGCACTTTATCAAGGAAATCGCCTGCAAGACGGTCAATATCCCGGCTTTGACGTTGGCGCGTAAGAAAGTGAGGTTTTTATGCCAAAATATGAAAATGAAGCACAAGCAACCCTAAATTTGCAACGCTATTTGCGGCAACTTTCCTATCACTATCCCGAAATTACCGCGCCACCGATTGACGGCATTTTTGAAAGAGACACCGAAGAATCATTAAAGGATTTTCAAGCAATGGTTGGGCTACCCGTAACGGGACGTGCCGATCGTCGTACTTGGGATGAACTTTATGCGATCTATCGCGCGTCAATTGCCGAAAATGAACCACCGCGAACGGTGGCGATCCTCCCCTTTGTTGCAGGCGAAATCCTTTTGCAAAAGGGAGACGATGGCTTCACCGTCAGCGTTTTGCAATATATGCTGCGCGAGCTTGGAGAGAGCCTTGCAGAACTCGAAGAGATCGAGGTCAGCGGTATTTTTGACGAGAAAACCGCACGTGCGGTGCGACTTTTCAGAGAACAAAACGGGCTGCCCGAGGGAGAAACCGTTGACCTTGTGACTTGGAATACACTTGTCGATCGATTTAATCGGTTGGGGGTGGAACATGTATAGAAAAAGCCACGGCTCGATTTGAGCAATGCCATTAAGTTAAGAAAAAAAGAAGCCTCCCCTTTGGGGGAGGTGGCACGCGCGAGCGTAACGGAGAGGGGCTTTTACGTGCCCCCTCTAAGTCGCATTCGGCGCCAGCTCCCACCAATGAGAGCCTTTTTCTTAACTAAATTACATTGCGTTTTTAGCCGTGGCTGTTTACTAGGCTATTTGCTTGGCAAATTAGATTTTGTTAAACTACTTCAATCCAATATCTTTGTTGTATATTTCCATTATCATCTACAATTTCATTTTCTAAAACGCCACCGTTTTTGATAATGCTCTTTGCCGAGCCTATGTTTGTTTTATCACAAACCATTAACACTCTGTTAATTCCCACCTTCTTACATTCAATTAAGGACAACCGAATCATTTCGGTAGCATATCCTTTTCTTCTTTCACTCGGTCTAA
>JAGBSQ010000197.1 GCA_017631775.1 Clostridia bacterium
CGACCGCCAAACTTTGATAGATGCGACGCATCAGTCCTCCAACGAGCGCAGATATTTGATGCAGCGCTCTACTTCTTTGATGCCTGTGGGATTGAGCGTTTCGCTCTCAACAACCATTTGGAGTCCGTGAGCGATTGCATACTCGCGAACAGCGGCAACAGGAGCGGTTCCCTCGCCAAGGGCTTTGCCTTGTCCGTTAGCAAGTCCGTCTTTGAGGTGGATCACGCTGACGCGGTCACCAAGGCGTTCGAGCAGTGCAATGGGGTCTTGTCCTGCGGCGTACGCCCAGAAGGTGTCGATTTCGAACTTGATATTGGTGCAACGCTCGAGCACTTCGTGCGGAATTTGACCTGCTTTGTTGGGCAGGAACTCATCCTTGTGGTTGTGATAGGAAAGCGTGATGCCGTGTTGCGCCAAGAGGGGTTGTGCCTCGTTAACAAGGGCAACAAGCTGACCGAGCTTGAGTCTGTCGGAAAGATCGGCCCACGGAATGATGATATTCTTGTTGCCGATGATCTTGTGATAGAGAATGGTATTCATAATGCGGTCGGGGGTAAGCTCCTCCCAACCCGTGTGGGTACCGCTGATACGAAGACCGGTTTCGCGCAGCATTCTGCCAACCTCGGGAGCCGAGTTGCCAAAAAAGCCCGCAAACTCAACAAAGCTGTAGCCAAGGTCTGCAACCTTTTGCATTGCACTCTCCAAACCCTTTTGGGTGATGTCTCTAACACTGTATAATTGCAATCCGTATTCCATAATTCGTCTCCTTTTTGCCATAAAAAATCGGCACTTAATCTTGTTAACAAGATTATTATACCGCATTTGGCGGGAATTGTCAACAAGGTGCGGTATTTTTTCGTTTGTAAAAACTTTTTTGGGACGCCGAGGACGTCGTCCCCTACAAAGATTATTTTTGTGAGAGTGCTTTTTTGAAGGGGTGCGGGGGAACCTTTTTCGCGAAAAAAGTTCCCCCGCATTTCTTATGAAAATCACTTAAAACAATCCTGAAATTTTTCCGTCGTCGTCGACGTCGATGCGTTCGGCGGCGGGAGACTTGGGAAGACCGGGCATGGTCATAATGTCGCCCGTCAGGGCCACGATAAAGCCGGCACCGGCAGAAACTTTGACGTTGCGAACGGTTACCGTAAAGCCTTCGGGTGCGCCAAGTTTGGTTATATCATCCGAAAAGCTATACTGCGTTTTTGCCATACATACGGGCAATTTATCAAAACCGAGAGCGGTCAGCTTGTCGATTTCCTTCTTTGCCGCAGGCGCAATCACAACACCGTCACCGCGATAAACGTTCTTAACGATAGCGGCGATTTTATCTTCGATGCTGCCTTCAAGCGAGTAGGAGAAGTTGAAATCGTGAGGCATCTCACAAAGTCTGACAACCTCTTCGGCAAGCTCCATGCCGCCCTTGCCGCCCTCTGCCCACACATTGGAGAGAACAACGTTGACACCGAGAGCTTTGCACTTCTCTATTACAAGTGCAACCTCGGCATCGGTGTCGGTCGGGAAACGGTTAACAGCTACTACGCAAGGAAGTCCGTAAACGTCCTTGATGTTGGAAACGTGACGGAGCAGGTTGGGAATGCCTGCGCCAAGAGCTTCGAGATTTTCGCTACCGAGCTCGGTTTTTGCAACACCGCCATGCATTTTGAGCGCGCGAACGGTTGCTACAACAACAACTGCATCGGGATCAAGTCCTGCCATGCGGCACTTGATGTCAAGGAACTTCTCAGCACCGAGATCGGCACCAAATCCCGCCTCGGTAATGGCGTAATCGCCAAGCTTCATTGCCATTTTGGTGGCGATAACAGAGTTACAGCCGTGTGCAATGTTAGCGAAAGGACCGCCGTGAACGAATGCAGGAGTTCCCTCAAGGGTTTGTACAAGGTTGGGTTTGAGCGCATCCTTAAGGAGTGCCGCCATAGCGCCAACTGCACCGAGATCGCCTGCAGTTACGGGTTTTTCGTCATACGTGTATGCAACAACGATGCGAGAGAGACGCTCTTTGAGGTCGGCAATCGAGTTGGCGAGACAGAAAACTGCCATGATTTCGGAGGCTACGGTAATGTCATAACCGTCCTCACGCGGAACACCGTTGACGCGTCCGCCAAGACCGTCGGTAACAAAACGAAGCTGACGGTCATTCATATCGACACAACGTTTCCAAGTGATGCGACGAGGGTCGATGCCGAGGCGGTTGCCTTGATAGATGTGGTTATCGAGCATAGCGGCAAGCAGATTGTTTGCCGCACCGATGGCGTGAAAGTCACCGGTAAAGTGCAGGTTGATATCCTCCATGGGAACAACCTGCGCGTATCCGCCGCCTGCGGCGCCGCCCTTAATGCCAAATACGGGACCCAGAGAAGGCTCGCGAAGAGCGACTACACAGTTTTTGCCAATGCGGCGCATGCCGTCGGCAAGACCGATGGTGGTAGTGGTCTTACCCTCACCTGCAGGGGTGGGGGTAATGGCCGTTACCAAAACAAGCTTGCCGTTCTTACGCTTGCTGTTCTTGAGCAATGCGTAGTCTACTTTTGCCTTGTATTTGCCGTACTGTTCGAGATATTCTTCATCCACTCCCGCGACCTTTGCGATCTCGGTGATGGGTTGCATTTTTGTGCTTTGTGCGATTTCGATGTCGCTTAAATATGCCATGGTATGCCTCCGTTAAGAGAAATATTTGACTGCGGACTCAAAAAGCTTCATATCGTATTTGCCGTCTACGTTCTTATACAGAACGTTTCCAATACGATCGCTGTGTCCCATTTTGCCGAATACGCGGCCGTCGGGCGAGGTGATGCCTTCAATAGCAAATGCCGAATCGTTGGGATTGAAGCGAATGTCGTCGGTAGCATTTCCGTCAAAATCAACGTACTGTGTTGCAATTTGTCCGTTTGCCGCCAGTTGACGAATGAGCTCGTCGGATGCCAAGAAGCGTCCCTCACCGTGAGAAATCGGCACGGTGTAAACGTCGCCAACCTCGGTGCCTCTGAGCCACGGGGACTTGTTGGACGCTACGCGAATGCGAACCAGCTTGGATTGGTGGCGCGAGATGGTGTTAAAGGTCAAGGTCGGGCAGTTTTCATCGGTATCGATAATTTTGCCGTAAGGCACAAGACCCAATTTGATAAGTGCTTGGAAGCCGTTGCAGATACCTGCCATAAGACCGTCGCGGTTATTGAGAAGGTCATGTACTCCCTCTTTGATAGCCGCGTTGCGGAAGAACGCCATAATGAACTTGCCGGAGCCATCGGGTTCATCACCGCCCGAGAATCCACCCGGAACAAATACCATTTGCGAGGTAGCAAGCTCTTTTGCAAACGCTTCAACGCTGCGCGAAATTCCATCGGCTGTGAGGTTGTTGATAACAAAAATCTTTGCTTCTGCTCCTGCATCGCGCATCACCTTTGCGGTATCAAACTCGCAGTTGGTGCCGGGGAATACGGGAATGAGCACCTTAGGCTTTGCCACCTTGATGGCAGGTGCCTTTGCACTCTTTTCGGTGTAAGAGAATGTTTCGAGTTTTTTGGAGGTATCCTTTTCGAGCATCGGGTAGACACCCTCAAGTTTGCCCTCGTAAAGGGTCTCCAATTCACTCATCGAGACACCTTCTTCGCCCCAGGTCATACTAGCGTCGGCAGTAAAGTAACCAATGGTTTGACCCTTTTCCTCTTCGTCTACTTCAAGGAGGAAGGTGCCGTAGTTGTATTCAAAAATGTTGTTGAGATAGAGATATTCGGAGAGATAACGGAAGCCAAGTCCGTTACCGATACACATCTTGTAAACTGCCTCGGCAATGCCGCCATAGGTGGGCGTATACGCCGCATAGACCTTGCCTGCGCGCATCAGCGCGGTCACCTTATTGAAGGACTCCAAGAGAGACTCTGCGGTGGGAAGACCGTCCTTACCCAAGCGAGGTGTAATGGCGATGAGCTTGTGGCCTGCCGCCTTGGCATCGTTGGAGATAACTTCATTTGTGTTGCCTATGGTAACGGCAAAGGAAACCAGCGTGGGGGGAACGTCGAGCTTTTCAAAGGAGCCGCTCATCGAGTCCTTGCCGCCAATTGCCGCAATGCCAAGCTCCTTTTGTGCGCGGAATGCACCAAGGAGTGCCGCCATAGGCTTGCCCCAACGACGGGGATCTTTGAGGGGTTTTTCGAAATATTCTTGGAAAGAAAGATATACGTCCTCAAAGGAAGCACCCGTTGCAACCATTTTGCAAACGCTCTCAACAACTGCGAGGTATGCGCCGTGGTAGGGGCTCTTTTCGGTAACGTAGGGGTTATATCCCCACGCCATGTAGGAGCAAGTATTGGTATGCTTTTCTTCAACAGAAACCTTGTGCACCATGGCTTGAATGGGGGTCTTTTGATACTTGCCGCCAAAGGGCATGAGTACCGTTCCTGCACCGATGGTGGAGTCAAAACGCTCGCTAAGTCCGCGGCCGGAGCATACGTTGAGATCGGAAACCAGAGCGCGGTAGCCGTCGGCAAAGCTCTTGACCTCGGTTTTTTGATAATCTTCGATTTTTGCAGGAGCAATGTCGATGTGCTTCTCTGCTCCGTTGGAGTTGAGGAATTCACGGGAAATATCAACAATGGTCTTGCCGTTCCAATGCATGCGCAAACGAGGCTCCTCGGTTACGCGTGCAACAACGGTTGCCTCGAGGTTTTCGGTCTCTGCCAATGCCTTAAAACGTTCTACGTCCTTCGCTTCTACAACGACCGCCATTCTTTCTTGCGATTCGCTAATGGCAAGCTCGGTGCCGTCAAGACCTTCGTATTTTTTGGGAACTGCGTTCAGATCAATGTCAAGACCGTCGGCAAGTTCACCAACGGCAACGGAAACACCGCCCGCGCCAAAGTCGTTGCAACGCTTGATCATACGGCAAGCCTCGGCGTTACGGAAGAGGCGTTGCAGTTTTCTTTCTTCGGGTGCGTTGCCCTTTTGTACTTCGGCACCGCAGGTTTCAACAGAGTGAGAGTCGTGTGCTTTGGAAGAGCCC
>JAGBSQ010000198.1 GCA_017631775.1 Clostridia bacterium
CAAGACCATTCGCGGTGAGGCCACCCGTCAGGTCGACCTCATCAAGCTCTGCCAAGGCATTGGCGTTGAGCGCATTATGGTTGCCGATCCCTTTGACGTAAAGAATTTTGAAAAGGTCGTTAAAACAGAACTCGCAACCGACGAGCCGTCGGTCATCATCGCGCAACGCCCCTGCGCGCTTCTCAAGAGCGTGAAGTATACGGGGAATTGTGTTATTACCGAAAAGTGCCGCAAGTGTAAGATTTGCATGAAGCTCGGTTGCCCCGCCATCAGCATCGACAAAAAGAGCGGTGCCGTGCGCATTGACACAACACAATGCAACGGTTGCGGACTTTGCGTTGGTGTTTGCCCCTTTGGAGCGATTGAAAAGGAGGAGGCATAATATGAGCACAAAGAATATTATGATCGTAGGCGTTGGCGGGCAGGGAACCCTGCTTGCAAGCCGCATTCTCGGCAATGCCGTTATCCGCAAGGGTTATGACGTTAAAGTCTCCGAGGTTCACGGAATGAGCCAACGTGGCGGCAGTGTTGTTACATACGTTAAGTTTGGCGATGTTGTGCACTCTCCCATCATCGATAAGGGCGAGGCAGACATCATTCTCGCATTTGAGTGCCTCGAAGCCTATCGCGCTCTCCCTTGGCTCAAAAAGGACGGCGTAATGATTGTCAACAATCAAGAAATCAACCCCATGCCCGTTATTACGGGTGCGGCTGACTATCCCGAAAATATTCAGGATATGTTGTGTGAAGCTGACCATGTGATCTTTATCGATGCGCTTCGTTTTGCACGTGAAGCAGGAAACGTAAAAGCCATGAACGTTGTTCTGATTGGCGTTATGGCTAAGAACACCGAAATCCCATATGAAGAATGGGTAGAGACTATCAAAACTACCGTGCCTCCCAAATTCCTTGAGGTAAATCTCAAGGCATTTGACCTTGGCTACAATTTGTAATTTTACTCTCAAAACCGAAAGAAGGTAGAAATTATGAGCTTCCTCAATCGCAAAATCGAATGTATGCCCCGCGAGGAGCTGAAAAAAATTCAAAGTGAACGTTTGTGCCAAACGGTGCGCCACTGCTACGAGAACGTAGAGTGCTTCCGCAACCGCATGGACGAAAAGGGACTTACCCCCGATGATATCCACGGTATCGAAGATATTCATCTTTTGCCGTTCTCTTATAAAAAGGATCTGCGCGACTATTATCCCTACGGTCTTTTTGCCGTACCGATGCAAAAGGTTGCACGCTTGCATGCTTCCTCGGGTACTACGGGCAAGAGAATTGTTGTAGGATACACCCAAAACGATTTGGAAATGTGGGACGAATGTGTTGCGCGTATGCTGGTATCCCTTGGCGTAACCGATAAGGATTTTGTGCAGGTGGCCTATGGCTACGGCCTCTTTACCGGTGGCTTTGGTGTGCACGGCGGCGCACAAAAAATCGGTGCTACCATCATTCCCATCTCCTCGGGCAATACCGCAAACCAAATTCAAACCATGATCGATTTTGGCGCAACGGTTCTTTGTTGCACACCTTCCTATGCCATGTATCTTGGCGAGGAGGTCGAGCGCCTTGGCGTTCGCGATCAACTCAAGCTCCGCGTCGGTGTTTTTGGTGCCGAGCCTTGGAGCGAGAATATGCGCCAACAAATTGAAGAAAAGCTTGGCCTTAAGGCATACGATATCTATGGCCTTTCCGAGGTTCTCGGCCCCGGTGTTTCGGGCGAATGCCCCGAGCAGGCAGGTATGCACGTTTGGGAGGATAACTTCTACGTTGAAACCATCGATCCCGACACGGGCGACGTTCTTCCCGAGGGCACTCCCGGCGAGCTTGTTTTCACTTCTCTTACCAAAGAGGCGTTTCCTGTTATCCGTTACCGCACAAGAGATATTTGCACGCTCATTCCCGAGCCTTGCAAGTGCGGACGTACACACATTCGCATGGGCAAGCCCAACGGACGCACCGACGATATGCTCATCATTCGCGGTGTCAACGTATTTCCGTCTCAAATCGAAGAGGTCCTGCTCAAGGTCAGCGGCGGCCAAATTACACCCAACTATCAAATCATTGTCGATCGCATAAACAACGTAGATACCTTTGATATCAACGTAGAAATGAGCGAGGCATTCTTCTCGGATAACGTCAAAGCCATTGAAAGACTTGAAAAGCGCATTACCGAGGATCTGCGCTCCATGCTTGGCATCAGCGCAAAGGTGCACCTGGTCAACCCCAAGTCCATCGTTCGCTCCGAGGGCAAGGCAAAGCGCGTAATCGACAACCGCAAAGGCAAAATCTAAGAGGGGGAGAGAGACTATGATTATTAAGCAATTATCCGTATTTTTGGAAAATAAGCAAGGTCGCATTTGTGCGGCTGCCGATCTTTTGGCGCAAAACAACATCAATATTCGCGCACTCTCGCTGGCAGATACGTCTGATTTTGGCATTCTGCGCCTCATTGTTGACAAACCCGAAGAGGGCAAAAAGATCCTCTCCGAGGCAGGCATCGTTGTTCGCGTAACCGACGTGCTTTCCCTGACTATGGAGGATACTCCCGGCGGAACGCTTGGCGTTCTTCGCCTTTTGTCCGAGAGCGGCATTGGCGTTGAATATATGTACGCGTTTGCAGGCAAAAACGATGGCGAAGCCTTTATGATTATTCAAACTGACGAGCTCGAGGCAGCCGAGGGCATTTTGCAACGCGGCGGCTTCCGTCAGGCAGACATTCACGGACTTTGATGATAAACGAATAGGAGAAAGACCATGTTGAAAATTTTAGGATTGGGCAATAGCTTTTCTTGGGATGCTACCACATATCTCGATCGCATCGCGGGCGACCTTTACGTTCGCAATTTGCACATTGGCGGCTGCAGCTTGGAGATGCACGTTGACAAGATTAGAAACAAAAAGGCTTGGTACGAATACCAAGCACAAGGCGTTAAAATCGGTGAAAGAACGGTTAGCGCAAATGAGATCATTCCCAGTGAGGATTGGGACTATATCACCGTTCAGCAGGTAAGTCACTATTCGGGCATGTATGAAACGTATGAGCCTTACCTGACCGAGGTTTTGGAGTTCATCCGCCAAAATTGTCCCAAGGCAAAAATCATTTGGCATCAAACCTGGTCTTATGCCAAGGATAGCACACACGGCGGCTTTGCCAATTACAATCACGATCAAGAATTGATGTGGTCAAAGATCGAAGAATGCTCTCACCGCGCTGTCAAGGAACACAATCTGGACGGTATTCTCGAGGTCGGCAAGGCAATTCAAACCATGCGCCGCACGATGGAGCCTGACGGAACCGACTTCTGCCGCGACGGCTTCCACCTTTCCTACGATTACGGCAGATACGCAGCCGCTTACGTTTGGGCAAAGTTCTTTGGTGCCGAAATCACCGATTTTATTCCCGACGGTGCCGATCCTGCTCGCATTGCCGAAATTCGTCGCGTAATTGATGCGCTGTAAGA
>JAGBSQ010000199.1 GCA_017631775.1 Clostridia bacterium
AGATCGAATTCGTATCTTTGATCCTTGTAGGTAAAGGTTTCGGTGTGAGCAACTTCTGTGCGAGATACTTCCTCACCGTCCTCGTTCAGCTGTCTTTGTACAGCCTTGTACTGACCTTCGTAACGAACAAGGTTAATGTCGTAAACCATGGTCAAGGTATATTTGCCACTCAAAGAAGCATCTTCGGTGTAAACGTAGGTGTTGTTGCGGTGGTAACCGGTACCGGTCTCCTTGGGAGCCTCTTCGGATTCAACACTGAAGCGATATTCGCCGGTGGTGTTGTAGAAATACAGAACCTCGGAGTATTCGTTGTTAATGGTCTTTTCGCGGCTGCGGAAAACGTAAACGCCTGCTTCCTTAGCATCGCATTCTTCAATCCATGCCTTCAAAACCTCGTCTTGCTTAAGAACGTCCTTGTTCAAGCCGGAGCGGAAGGTGGTGGAATAAGGCTTGCTGCTGGTAACGGTAACGGGAATGCCGAACTGTGTAGCTGCAGCAGCATATTCTGCGAGGTTGAAGCCGAGCAAAGGCTCAACAAGAGAGTCTCTGTTTTGCTTTTTGCCGTTCTCCCAAATAGAAGCATCCATGCCGGGCTCGGGATATGCCAAGAAAGCATTACCGGTAGCGTAGATGTCCATATCGTAGTAGTTACCCATCTTGTCGGCAACACGGGAAACGGTGCCGCCTTCGATGGTGTAGTGTTGACCCTCAATACCGTATTGGAGGAGGTTACGAACCTCGGTATTGGTATTCAGGAATGTAACGATCTGCATGCTGCGGTCTACATCCAAGGTAGTGGTTGCAACTGCAAACATATTGCCGTAAATATCGCCGGCGGTAGCGGTCGGGTAAGCTACGGGAACAACGTAGTAGCGAACGTCGCCTTCATCGTAGTAAGAAACACCGTCAACAACAGTCAAGTCGGAGAGAGTACCCTTAACGAACTTAACAGCGTAAGCATCGTATGCGGTCTTGCTGTTGCTTGCATCTCTAAAGAAATCCTTGTTTTGATCCATACGGAACTCGTTGAGTGCAAGGTAGTGAGTTACGAATTCTTCGTTCTCAAGCAAGCTTTCTACTGCAATAACGTCCTCACCGCGGCTGGGTTGAGAGCCGAACAAGGGAGTACCGAAAACAGAGAATGCATCGCTATCGATAGAGTAATCATCGGGATTAACGTTCCAATAGTAAGCCAGGAATGCCAAGCACTCTTCGTAGGTTGCATCTACGGGAAGTACGGACTTGCCGGGGAAAAGCTTCTCTTCATAAATGGAAACTTGGGTAAGGAACTGATAAACGTATTCGTTTGCAAAGCTCTTGATGGCGCCTCTGGTCAAATAACCGTTCAGGGAGTAGCGGTCCATCATTTCTTTGTTGAGGCACATATAGGTGTACTCACCGATAACGTTGTTGTTGGGAACAGCGTAGGTAACGCCCTTTTCTTGAACTGCGGAAAGAAGTGTGGGAGAAACGAACTCCTTGATCTTCTTTGCGTCGCCCTTAATTGCCTCGTCAAGAGCGCAGAGCCAGTTATCGGATCTCAACTCATTGTACATTTGTTGACCGGACATCAAAAGCTTGCCTTGACCGTCCTTTACGTCGCCGATGTAAATAATGTCTACCTGATTTTCGAGTACGATCGGGTAGTTGTCACGGTACATGCCGTGTTCGTCGGTAACGATCTCTTCAATCGTGGTGCCAACCTCTTCGCCGTTACTGCCCGTTTCAATAGGCTTTTCGGCATTTTGTGCCTTTTTGGCTTGTGCGTACGCCTCCATTGCTGCTGTAAGCTTGGAGAAATACTCTTCCTCGCTCAAATAATAAATTTCAAGCTGTGTCTTATACTTTGCCTTGGTCAGGGCATTAATTGCCTTAGTAACGTCGGCACGGATTGTTTCGGACACGGGGGACTCAGAAACGATCCACATTGTCAGCGTCATGTTACTTGCAATCTTTGCTTCTTCCAACTCGTTCTTTGCATCCTCCTCCGAATCCTCGGCACAGGCCGTCATAAAAACAGAGAGCATCATTACGAGGCAAAGGAATAAAGCGATCAGTCTCTTGTTCATTGTTTGTTCCTCCAAAAAAATCGTGGAATCGCTCTCACGTACGCGCGAGCGCGATAAATACGTTTATACGCTATATTTTACACCTTTTTGGGCGTGATGTCAAGTGAATTTTTTGTTACGAAATCCGCAACGCGTGATATCCCTTTTCCATCGGTCACGAGACGTTCATAATTGAATGGGAGTATGCACAAATATCCACTCGATGTTTATAGCATATTGCTAATCTATTCTGCTAATATGCACAACTTTTGGCAGCGCTTTTTGTAGCACTAAACCAAAATTATTCCATAAAGCCTTTGAGGTGTCTTGCGCGGCTGGGGTGACGGAGTTTGCGCAGCGCTTTTGCCTCGATTTGGCGAATACGCTCTCTGGTAATGTCAAACTCCTTGCCTACCTCCTCAAGGGTGCGGGTGCGGCCGTCATAAAGTCCAAAGCGAAGCTTGATAACGTGCTCCTCACGGGGGGTAAGGGTATGCAACTGACGCTCCAGCTCCTCACGGAGAATGCTTGTGGAGGTTGCCTCTGCGGGAGAAGGTGTATCGTCATCGGGAATGAAGTCGCCAAGGTGGCTGTCTTCCTCTTCACCGATAGGAGTTTCAAGAGAAACGGGGTCTTGCGCGATCTTCATAATTTCGCGAACCTTTTCGGGGCTCATGGAGATGCGCTCGCCAATCTCGTCTGCAGTGGGCTCACGGCCGTTTTCTTGCAGGAGCTGACGGGAAATACGGGAAACCTTGTGAATGGTTTCAACCATGTGAACGGGAATACGAATGGTTCTTGCCTGATCTGCAATGGCACGGGTGATTGCCTGACGGATCCACCAGGTTGCATAAGTGGAGAACTTGTAGCCCTTGGTGTAGTCGAACTTATCAACTGCCTTCATAAGGCCCATGTTGCCCTCTTGAATGAGGTCAAGGAAGAACATACCGCGGCCAACGTAACGCTTTGCAATACTAACAACAAGACGCAGGTTCGCTTCAACCAGCTCAACCTTTGCATCCTCGTCGCCAACCATCATGCGCTCAGCAAGCTCTTTTTCGCGGTCGGGAGTAAGGAGCGGTACACGACCGATTTCCTTAAGGTACAGACGAACGGGGTCATCGATAGCAAGGCCTTCTTGCTCCAAAATGCGCTCCATATTTTCTGCAGCGCTAAATGCTTCAACTTCATTTTCGATGGCGCTCATTTCTTCGCTGGAAAGGTCGCTGTCAAAGGAAATGCCGTTGTCCTCAAGCGTTTCGTAAAGCTTGTCAATGCTTTCAGCATCAAAATTCATCTCTTCCAAGGCTTCGTCAAGGTCAGAAGCGGAAAGCTTGCCTTTTTTGCCTTTTTCGATCAATGCGCTGACGTCAATCTTTTTTTCGTTCCCTACCAAAGTTGCGCCTGTTTCTTCAACAACCTCAGTTTCTACTACTTTTGTTTCTGCGTCTTTCATTATCGTTTGCCTTTCTTTTTATGTAATGTTATCTTTTTTTCGTTTTTTCTCGCGCAAAAATTGCAGGTGCTCGTCAAGGCCGCCTTCGCTTGCCGTAAGACGCTTTTTCTCGTTTTTAAGCGTTTCTACAGCCGAGCGGAAGACCTCGGGACCATTTTGCGAAAGTTGGATACGTGATACCTCTGCCTTTTCGATACGTCCCATTTCATCGGGGGTGAACTCCGCTCCCATTAAAGCAACGGAAAGTCCCTCCTCGGTGGCGTGACGGCGCATGATAGATGCAAATACGCGACGGTAAAAATCGGTGACGAAATGCTCTTCGCCCAGCAGGATTTCATCCTTTTGAATGGCGTTGCGGTATTCCTCGTAAATG
>JAGBSQ010000200.1 GCA_017631775.1 Clostridia bacterium
ATCGGCCATGAGATCTCCCACGCGTTTGACAGCAACGGCGCAAAATGCGACGAGAACGGCAACATTAACAACTGGTGGACCGAGGACGATTTTAAGAGATTTGATGCAAAGGTTCAACAAATGGTTGAGCAATTCGATGGCATTGAGCTGCCTTGGGGCAAGGTAAACGGCGCGTTTATCGTTAGCGAAAACATGGCAGATAACGGCGGCATGTCGGTTACCCTTGACATTATGCAAAGAACCGAAGGCGTATCTTATGAGGAATACTTCACCAACTGGGCAAGAGTATGGTGCCAAAAGGCAAGACCCGAGTTTGCACAAATGCTTCTTTCGGTCGACGTTCACGGCCCCTGCATTCTGCGCGCAAACATGCCTCCCCGCAACTTCGATGAGTGGTATACCACCTTTGACGTAAAGGAGACCGACCAAATGTATATCGCTCCCGAAAAGAGAATTGTTATTTGGTAATAAAAAACAAACAAAAAGGTCGGTGACGTTGTTGCCGACCTTTCCCAAAAGAGGTTACTATGCTAATCAGAAAAACAGTCGAAGCAGATCTCTGCCGTATCGGCGAGATTTACGAGAACGCCAAGCGCTTTATGCAAAAGAGCGGAAACCCCAATCAATGGAACAAGGGTACTCCCAACATCGACACCGCACGAGAGGATATGGAGCGCGGTGTGGGATATGTGGTAGAGGAAAACAATGAGGTGATTGCTACCTTTATGTTCTCCCTTGAAGGAGAGCCAGCGTATGCCAAAATTTACGAGGGAGAATGGCTGAATAATGCACCGTATGGCGTAATTCATCGCATTGCCGTGGCCGAACAGGGCCGAGGAATTATCGGTTTTTGCATTGACGAATGCTTTTCTCGCTGTCAAAATTTGCGCATCGACACCCACCGCGACAATGCCCCTATGCAACGCGCACTTCTCAAAAGAGGATTTCAATATTGCGGTATCATCTATCTTGAGAACGGCGACGAGCGATTGGCGTATCAAAAAATATAAGACAGGGTCTAAAAACGGGGAGGATATGTGTATATCCTCCCCGTTTTTTGGGATAGAATGATCTGTTTGGCTACAATTATGCACCCGTGCAAAGCGGAATTTGTTAAACAATCTATTTTTCAAAAGCAAACAGATCATTGCCCGAAAACCGATACGTAGAATCACATACATACCCGCGCAACCAAAGATTACCATCTACGTTGCGAAGGTATAACCCTTTAGGAAAGGCATCATCTTTCTCCACTATTTTAGAAAGAACCATAACAGCCCGATCCGGCGAATGATGTGTTCCGCTAAGAATCGAGTTTTGACTTTGTGGTTGGTTTTTCCACGCAAAGCGGAGAAATATCCCCACATTTGTTGGGCAGGGTTTGAAAGAGATTTTCTCTATCTGCTGAAAAATTTCATCCAACATTGCGCCATTTTCAAGGCCGATTTCTCGCAATGATGCGATAGCAATTGTCATTTCTCTTGTGTGCTCGGTTAAAAAAGTGGGATGAGCAAAAAACTCCTCGGCATACCCATTAATAAGGATATTGTGCTCCTCCAACTTTTTCGATATTTGATCTTTTGGAAAGGGGTTCGCTTTCAGTGTAATGAGTTCCATGCAATGCTATCTCCTCAATTTCCAATTTGTTGTTTCTTTGATTATATCACAAAAATCGCATTTTTTCAATACGTTCACACAAATCGTGAAACGATCTTGCATTTTTGACGGTTTCGAATAATAGACTGCATAAAAGAAACAAAGAGAGGGCACATTTGTGCCCTCTCTTTGTTTCTTTGGTGGAGCATAGGGGATTCGAACCCCTGACCCCAACACTGCCAGTGTTGTGCGCTCCCAGCTGCGCTAATGCCCCAAAGCTTTTGGTATAGTTATTTTATCATATTTTATGTTGGATGTCAATAGTTTTTTATCAAAAAAGAGCTTGTCGCTTTTGCGGCAAGCTCTTGGTTTTTAAATTATACTTCCTCAACAACTTCTTCCGTCTCTTCCGCTTCGGCGGTGGGTTCATCAACGGGAACTTCCTTTGTTTCAACAGTTGCAAATGCAGGGACGTCTGCGAGGATTTCTTCCGCTTTTGTTACTTCTTCTGCAACGGCTTCTTCGGTGTAGTTAACAGCGTTCAAAATTGCAGCGCCGAGCTCGTCTGCAATCTCGCGGGCGATATCGGTGTTTACGTGGATTTCAAGGGTAGGCTCGGTTTTGGCTTTCTTATTTGCGCTCTCGTCGTTGTTTGTTTCAATTGCCGTCGAGCAGATAAAGGGGGTAACGGTGCGGTCGGTAAAAATGGAGAAGCTGACAACGCGCGTGCAGCTTGCAAAAAAGGCAGAAAGCTTTACGATTGCAAGAACTGCAAAGGGAGCGGCAAGAATCCAAAAAACATAGTTGAATTTTACAACCGCCTCAAGGGTAGAAACAACAACTGCTGCTGCGGCAACAAGCGCAAACAAAATTGCCAAAAGCAAAAATTTGGGTGTTGCGGTTTTGCCCATTGTGGTTTTTACGTATTTGGCATCGGTTACCGGCATTTCTTGACGGAGAATGACCTCGTTGCCGCGTTTTTCGCATACCTGCTCGTGAATGAGGCGCTTGTTTGTAACAATCAAGCTTTTAAACGTGTCATAGGAATTCTTCTTTTTGTTGTAGCTGGTGGCTGCATAATTAAAGGATTTGATTACTTTTTCATCTTTTGCAAATTTTACAGACATATCCTTTGGTTCCTTTCATTGACGTTTGATATTAAACAGAATATAATGGTAAGGTAATGTCCCTACAACACAATCATACCACAATTTTCTTGCTATGTCAATACTTTTTGACAACGGGTAACAAAAAGGGGAACTCGCGTGTGCGAGTCCCCGTGCTTTTTATACCGCCGACTGCGTTTTGAGCAGATCGGATTTTTTGTTTTGTAAGGTATAAAGATTGTAGTAATTTCCTTTTTGCTTGAGCAGGTCAAAGTGGTTGCCTTGCTCAACGATTTGTCCGTGCGAGAGAACAATAATGTTATCTGCATGCTGAACGGTGGAGAGACGGTGTGCAACAATGAGCATGGTTCCAATGTTCATCATTTTTTCAAGCGAGTTTTGAATGAGCTGTTCGGTTTCGGTGTCAATGTTTGCGGTTGCTTCGTCCAAAATCATGACCTCAGGCTTGTGCACAATGGTTCTTGCAAAGGAGAGCAGCTGACGCTGACCGGCAGAGAAGTTGTTGCCGCGCTCCAAAATTTGATAATCCAATCCTTCTTCCAGTTTGGAAATAAAGGAGTCGGCGTTCACATACTTGCAAGCTTCCCAAACCTCGTCATCGCCAATACCTTCTTCGCGGAGCAGGATGTTCTCGCGAATGGTACCCGAAAACAGGAATACGTCTTGCAGCATTTGACCAAAGTGACGGCGCAGAGATGCGATCTTGATCTTTTTAATATCGATACCGTCTATCAGAATTTGGCCTTTTTGAATATCGTAGTTGCGGCAGATGAGGGAGAGAATTGTGGTTTTACCCGAACCTGTGGAACCAACAAATGCCACGGTCTGCTTGGGCTCAATGGTAAAGGAAACGTCCTTGAGTACCCACTCGCCCTCGTTGTAAGCGAACCACACGTTCTTAAACTCGATCTTGCCTTGTACCTCGGGCAAATCGATGGCGTCCTCGCTGTCTACAACAACGGGCTCCATATCCATAATGGTAAAGATCTTTTCTGCCGAAGCAAACGCCGATTGCAGCCAGTTAAATTGCTCTGCAAGGTTTTGGATCGGGTTGAAGAATTTGGAAATGTACATGTAGAAGGAAACGATAATTTCGCTTGTAACGATCTGTCCAAAAATGGCGGTGTTATCAAGCACGCCCTTGGCGCCAAGGAAGAAAAGTCCGAGCACCGATGCTTGGTAAAGCATGTATACCATGGGGCGGAAGATGCCAAATACAAATATCTGCTTGTATTTGGCCTTGCCGAGTCTTTCGTTCTTTTCGCTAAACTCTGCAAGCTTTTTTGCTTCACGGTTAAAAAATTGTGTAATCTTAATGCCCGAAAGATTTTCCGAGAGGAAGGTGTTAATGTCGGTGGTGCTATCCTTTACGCGTCTGTACGCGCGGCGGGAAAACTTGCGGAAGATGACGGTAAACAGAACGATAAAGGGAACAAAGCAAAGTATCATCAAGGTGAGCATATAGTTGAGGCAAAGCATTGCCACAAGCACACCGAGAATGACGAATACGTTTTTAATAAGGTTTACAATAATGTTGGTAAACATCATCGAAACACCGTTGGTATCATTGGTTACACGGGTTACGAGCTTGCCAACGGGAATGTGATTGAGTTGCTCGTGCGAGAGCTTTTCAATGTGCTCAAACAGGTCAAGACGAATGTTGGAAATAATCTTTTGACCGATCTTTTGCAAAAGAATTGCTTGCACGTATGAGCAGATCATGGTCACTACGAGAATGCTTGCATAAAGCGCAATTCTCCAAAACAGAGGTGCGAGCTCAAAGCCGGGAATTTTGATATATCCCTGAATGTTACCTACCAAATAGGGGCCAATGATGTCATAGGAGATAGAGAAGAGCATGAGCGCCAAAACGCAAAGGAATTGCAGCCAATAGGGCTTGGCATATTGCAACAAACGCTTTACGATTTCCTTGTCGGAGATGTTGCGGTCAAATCCCATCGATTCCTTTTTGTCTTTGATGAAGGCGTAAGCGAGAATAAAGATGATGGAGAATACGCCAAGCACCGCACCGGTGATGATCAGCGGATAATAGGTTTCAAAAAATGTCATTATTTTTCCGCCTCCAATCTCTGCAATTCAGCCATTGCCTCATAAGAGGGGCAGGTATTCAGCAGTTCTTCGTGTGTGCCAACGGCAACAATCTTGCCATCGTCAATATAAACGATCTTGTCCATTTGCTCAATGGTCGAAATTCTGTGCGCAATCAAAATTGTGGTTTTGCCGCCACGTTCTTGTTGCAGGTTTTGCAAAAGGTTCTTTTCGGTTTTGGTGTCAACTGCCGAAAGGGAATCGTCAAGAATGAGAATGGGTGCTTTTTTCATCAGCGCGCGTGCAATCGAGATGCGTTGCTTTTGACCGCCCGAAACGGTAACGCCGCGCTCACCGAGAACGGTTTCGTACTTTTCGGTAAACTCTTCAATGTTGTCGCTTACCTCGGCAAGCTTTGCCGCGTGCTTGACTTCTTCGATGTCGCCCGTGTCAGAGGCAAAGGCGATGTTGTTTGCAATGGTGTCGCTAAAAAGGAAGTTATCCTGCGGAACGTAGGCAACGTTATCGCGCAAGGAACGAATGGTGATATCGTTCACGTCGCGGCCGTCAATAAAAAGGGTTCCTGCAGGCACGTTGTAGTTGCGGAGAATAAGGTCAACGAGTGTGGTTTTTCCTGCACCCGTGCGACCGATAATCCCAACGTTTTCGCCGGCGTTAATGGTAAAGGATACGTTTTTGAGAGCATCGTATTCGCCAAGGTTGTGGCGGAAGGTGAGGTCGCGGAATTCGATTTTTCCTTTTACGTCCGCAATTGCGGTAGCACCTTCGCGGTCGAACACGTCCTTTTCGGCATGGAGCAACTCGTCAATACGCTTAAGAGATGCGCGTCCGCGAGAGGTCATGTCAATGATTTCGGAGATCGCCATAATCGGCCAAACGATAGATGTAAAGTAACCGATGAACTCCATCAGCTGTCCAACGTCAAGCGTTTGATTCCAAACAAGGTAGCCGCCGTAGCCGAGAATAACGCAAATAACCGACTCTACAAACAGGGTGACCGAAATACGGAGCAGGGTAGAGAAGCGCGTGTAGTCCACGTTTGCGTTCTCGTTTTCGGTGTTCAGCTTTTTAAACGCCCAAAGCTCCTTTGCTTCCTTTACAAATGCCTTAATTACGGCAATGCCGGAGAAGCTTTCTTGCGAGAAATCCGAAAGGGAAGAGAAAGCTGCTTGACGCTTGTCCCATTTTTCCATCATATATTTACTAACGATGAGTGAGATGAGCAGCATAAAGACCATGGGAATGAGCGCGAACAGAGCCAAGAACTTGTTTACCTGAACCATTTTAAAAATGGAGAGGCCGCCAAGGAACAAAGCGTCGGCAAACATCATCGCACCCCAGCTGAATGCTTCTTGAACGGTGTCGAGGTCATTGGTAAAGAGGGACATCAGGTTGCCAACCTTGTTGACTTGGTAGTAGTTTTGCGAGAGGTCCTTGCAATGGTCAAACAAGCGCAAGCGCAAATTTGTCTCCAAACGATTGCCTGTGCCAAAAAAGCAGATGCGCCATGCAAATCTACCAACAACCAAGGCGAGCACAATCAGCATCATGGGTTGGCAGATGTAATCGAGCACAAAGTTAAAGTCGAAAGGTAAAACCTCTCCGTTCATTTCTACCGCGCCGGTGTTAATGCCGTTGATGAGGTAGCGGTACAGCTCGGGAATTTCCAATTGTGCATAATCTACCGTAACCAAAGCGAGCACACCCAAAATAAACAGGTGCAAATATTTTAGGTAATATCGGTTAATCGATTTTCCAAATAACACAATTTTGACCTCCTTTATTTCAAAAATTCAAAACAAGTATTTGATCAAAAAGTCACTATCTTATCTATTATATCACTTTTTGTGACGAAAAGCAACTGTTTTTGCAAAAAAAAGAAAAGACTTCTGCAAAAGGGAATTGCTTTGCTTAAAAAATACATAAAACGCATTCCGTTTTTTGCCGATTTTGCTCAAAAATGCAATTTTGTGTTTCGAAAATTGCAAAAAACCACTCGAAAGCAGTTTTTTTTACAAAATATTTACTCAAAAATGCAAAAACGCCCCAAAAATGAATAAAAATTCACAAAGAATGAATAAATACAACAAATGCATGAATTTTTCAAAAAAAATATAAAAAATAATGAAAAAAAGCGAAAAAACTTATTGACAAATGGTACGGAAAGTTGTATAATAGGATATATCTCTTCACCGAGGCCGCAAAATATTGGCGGCTTGCAAGCAAAATGACGGAAAGAAATTTCGAATATTCATTTTGCAAAATTTGCAAAGCTCCTGCATTCTACACCGTTGCGGTTTGAGAATGGGATGTGCCTCACACGAGGCAAACGGATTTGTTTGAGTAATGCATAAGCATGAAAAAAATATGGCGAAAGCCCAAATTTTAAGGAGGTTCATTATGATGAACAAGACAAAGTTATTGGCTCTCGTACTCGTTGTTGTTATGTGCTTTACTGTACTGGCATCTTGCCGCAAGCCTGACAATGGCGACGAGACCGTTGCTAAGAAGGAGTACACCTATAACAGCTATACTTCCTCTCTCGGCAGCAACTGGAATCCCCACACTTGGGAAAACAGCGGTGACTCTGCAATCGCAGGTTACCTCGAAATGCCCTTCGTAACCATGCAGGTTAAAGATTCCGAAAACGGTATCTACCAATGGATTTACGAAATGGCTACCGCTATTACCGACGTAACTGCTACTCACCAAGCGACCTCACCAAG
>JAGBSQ010000201.1 GCA_017631775.1 Clostridia bacterium
AAATATTCTATAATAATGGTAGTATGAAAAATGGAGATTTTTATGAGAATTTTGTTGGCTTATGCATCCAAAAACGGCAGTACCGCATCCTGCGTGGAGCGCCTTGCATCCGGTCTTTCGGGGCTTGACGTCACCGTCTGCGACCTTGCAAAAGAGGTTCCCAATGCCGCCGAATTTGATATGGTGATTGTGGGTGCGGCGGTGCATCATCACCGTTTTTCCCTTCCTGTTCGCCACTTCTTGCGCGAGCAAAAGGACGTGCTCAAGGAAAAGAAACTCGGGTTGTTCCTTTTGTGCGGCATTGCCGAGGAGCAAACCTATTATATTGAAAAACTCTTCCCCACCGAGTTGCGCGAGGTCGCGTTTGAAATCTCTTTTTGGGGCGGTAGCTTGCGCTATGACGGACTTTCTTTTTGGGATAAATTCTTTGTTTGGAATTTGCGCTCCTTGATTGTGGAAGCCGACATGAACGAGGGCGAGTACATCGCTTCGATGCCGGGTCTGCTCCCCGAAAACGTTGACAGGATGGCATCTTTAGCAAGAAAAGAACTTTTTAGAGAGTGAGAAAAAAGATAATATTTCTGCTAAAATGCGGTAAAATATTATAAAAAAGTGTTGACAAACAAAACAAAGTGTGCTATAATATCTTGGTGAGCAAAACGACCCATTAGCTCAGATGGCAGAGCACATGACTTTTAATCATGGTGTCCGGAGTTCGACTCTCCGATAGGTCACCAAAAAGAGCAGGTACTACAAAGTAGTGCCTGCTCTTTTTGCTAACTCTACGAGTCAAACTCCTACAAATTTTCGCTTGCGAAAATTTGTTAGAACCTGCGGTATCGTGACTTTGGGTTAATGCTGAATAAAACCGCAGGTTTGAGTTCTGACTCTCCGATAGATTTGCGCGTTTGAGTTCTAACTCTCCGATGGATTTGCGCGTTTGAGTTCTGACTCTCCGATGGTCATATAAAAACGGCAGAGATTTTTCTCTGCCGTTTTTTCTTGTTTTATTATACCTTCGCTTTGCGAATTCTCTTCTTCATCTTTGTTAGATCGCGAAGCATTTTAAGGGTATCGCGAATGATGCGGACCTTGGATTCACCGTGGTTGATAACGCGCACGGGAATTTCAACGATCTTCATCTTCATTTTGACTGCCCAAAGGATAGCTTCAAAATCGAAGGCGAAGCTGTTGACCTCGCAACGAGAGAAGATCTTTTGGGTCGCTTCTCCGGTGAATGCCTTGCAGCCGCATTGCGAATCGGAAAGCTTGAAGCCGCCTGCAATGCAGAGCACCTTGATGTAAACCTTGGACATGATTTTGCGCAAGAGCGTATATCCTTCATATCCCGATTTGTCGAGATTACGCGAGCCGATAACAAGGTCGGCATCGGGGTTGGCTTCAAAAGCATCTGCCACCTTTTTGATAACGTCGGTGCCGTAAGCCAAATCGGCATCGGTGAACATTCTTACGTCTCCCGTGGCGGCGAGCATTGCGGTGCGAACTGCACAACCCTTGCCTTGGTTCTTTTCGTATGCAATAACGCGAACGTTTGGCAAATTGAGCGCCTCTACAGTCTTGTCGCAACCGTCGGTGCTACCGTCGCTGCAAAAAACGATTTCGTAGTCGGCAAAATTGGCTGCCATATAGTCGGAAAGCGTTTTGGCGCTTGCCGCAATTACACGGTTTTCGTTATACATGGGGATACAAACCGAAATTTTCATTGCTCTTCTCCTTTCTGATAGACGAAAATATCAAAGTCAACCTCTGTTGTAAGTGTTTGCAAATTTTTGAGCTTTGCACGGTCGGCCTCGGACGTGCGCCAATAGTAAGGGGTCATAGAAAAGAGTGCTTCGATGGCCTCTTCCCCTTCTACCGTAATCGTATAGATCAAGCGGCGGCGTTCGATCTCCTTCATTTTTGTGGGCAGGTCTGCTCTGCCGGGATTGAGGTAGGGGTTTTCGTAGAGAACCTCTTTCAGGCCCATCAAGTGCCGCTCTCCTGCTCCAACAAGAACAAGGTATCCCCCATTCTTCAGTACGCGGGAGAATTCACTCTCGCAACACGGTGCAAAAAGGTTGGTAACGGCATCGCAGGCAGCATCCCCTACGGGGAGCGAGAAAATGCTTGCCACTGCAAAGGAAGCTCCCGTTGCATTCTGCTTGGCAGATTTTGCGGCCGCATCAATGCCTGCGCGTGAAAGGTCGACACCAAACACGGCACGCTCACTGTTGGCCATTCGATTGGTATAATAGCCTTCTCCACATCCCGCATCGAGCAGGACTTTTGCATTTGCAGTTTGCAGAATTGCATTGACCTCGTTGGAAAGCGGCTCGTAATAGCCTGCTTCGAGGAACATTTTTCGCGCTCTTACGGCATCCTTCAAATCGCCCTCGCCGTCGCCGGGGCGGGTCAAATTGAGATATCCGCTACGCGCAAAGTCATAGGAATGCACACGCGCACCCATACAACGGCAAGACCTGCCGGTCTCGTCCGTTTGCATTGCGGCGGCACATACAGGGCAACGCAACATGGTCAAAACAGTATTTTTCACTGTTATTCCTCCAATTGTTCTGTGGTTTTGCGCACGTCTTGCGCAGGTTCGAGAAGGTCGAGCTCAAACCAAAAGGTAGAACCGCTGCCAACTTGGCTCTCTACACCAAAGGGAGCATTGTGCAACTCAAGAACGCCCTTTACAATAGAGAGGCCAAGGCCTGTGCCGATCATTGCACGGCGGTGAACCTTATCGACTTTATAGTAACGGTCCCAAATTTGCGGAATTTGATCGGGCTCAATGCCCTGTCCCGTATCGGTTACGCTGATGCGCACGCGTCCCTCGCGCACCGATTGACGAACGGTGACAGAAAGATCCTCACCAGTGTAGTTGATGGCATTGTTGATCAAATTGTAGAGCACCTGCAAGATCATATTTCGATCGGCAAAAACCGTTGCGCGCTCATCGGCCACAAAGGTGATGTGGTAGCCTTGATGCGCGGTAAATGCATCGTAGCGGTTCATAACCTCTTCCACCGCGGCGGTCAGATCGAACTCTTCAAACATCGCCTTTCGCGTTCCGGATTGAATTTTGGAAAGATCGAGCAGGTCGCTAACAAGTGCGGAAAGGCGTGTGGTCTCGTCGATAACGACCTGAATATTCTCCGCTGTGTTTTCGCCGGGAATATCGCGCATAATCTCGCTATACCCTTTGATCATGGTCAAGGGGGTGCGCAAATCGTGCGAAATGTTGGCTATGAGCTCCTTTTGAAGCTTGTCCAAACGGGAAAGCTCATGCGAAGCATAGTTCAGGGTGTCGGCAAGCTCATGTGTCTCGCGGTAACCCTCGCCCGAAAAGTCAACGTCATATTTGCCGTGCGCCAGTTGCTTTGCCGCCTCGTTCATTTTAACGAGCGGCGAGGAGATATAGCGGTATAGATAAAATACCATAAAGCCTGCGCAAATGAGCAGAATAGCAGAAACCCAAGTAACTTGTGTTTTTAAAATTTGCACGGTTGAGGAGAGCGGCTCAAGGTTGGCGGTTAAAATAATGAGATAATGGGATTGATTCGTTCCCTCTACCAATTGAAAATGCGTCAGGAGAATGTTTTTGTTATTTGCCTGCGTTTCGGCTTCGTTTTTGTTTGCCGGGAACGGCGACCACTCGCGATTATCTACCTCAAGACCGCCCAAGGTGAATCTACCGGTAAAGCTACCGCCATTTTCGGAGGCCTTTTCACAAAGTCGCAAAATTTGATTTGAGGGCATTGTAATGCCGGAGTGTCCGGTAGCATCAACGTTAACGATCTGCGAGACGTCTTCCCCTGCTATGCGGTAGACAGCCACGTTCATAACGCCGTCGAGTGCTTGGTTATATGCATGCATTTTGAGGTCCTCTTGCTCTACGTGATAAGCAAGGGTCTGCGCGCTGCGAACCATTTCTTGCCGTTTTACAAGCTCGTAGAAATTGTTGAGCAGGTAAACCTGAAATACCCACATAACAAGCAATGCGATTGCCACAAAAATTGCAAAGTAGACAATCAGCTTCCAACGAATGCTAAATCCCGCGCGTTTTTGTGCACCGCTCTTTTTCATATTTCCTCAAAGCGATACCCTACACCGCGCAGGGTAACGATGTAATTGCTGTATTTGCCAAGGCTTTTGCGGAGCAATTTGATGTGCGTATCCAACGTACGCGCATCACCAAAGAAGTCATATCCCCAAACCTCGCACAAAAGCTTTTCGCGCGAGAGCGCGATGTTGCGGTTTGCCAAAAGGTAGAAGAAAAGATCATACTCCTTGGGCGACATATCCACGCGCTCACCGTCGATGAAAACGAGACGTGCGGTAACGTCGGCGCGCAGGCCGCCGTTATCGAGCTCGATGATCAAATTGGGCTTTGCTTGCGCATTGGATTGTGCAGGCGTGGTCTTTACACGCTTCATAATGGCTTCTACGCGCAGCATCAATTCCTTGGGGGAGAAGGGCTTGATAACGTAGTCGTCAATTCCTACCTCAAAGCCGTTGATGCGGTCGTATTCCTCGCCGCGGGCAGAAAGCATAATGATGGGTGTTTGCGAGATTTTGCGAATTTCGCGACATGCCGAAAAGCCATCCAGCTCGGGCATCATAATGTCCATAATAATAAGGTCGTAATTGTTTTTGCGGCAAAGCAAAACTGCCTCCATGCCGTCACCTGCTTCGGTTACAGTATGTCCGTCAAACTCTGCATAATTGCGAATGATGGAACGAATGCGAGATTCGTCATCTACAACCAAAATGTGAAACATTCGATCTCTTCCTTTCTTGAAAAAGTCGTTATTGCAAATAATCTTTTATGCGATCGGGAACGTATTCCTGCAAAACAAGCGTGCAGGTGATGCTCTCCCCTTTGCGGTCGGCGGTGATCTGTACCGAATCCCCAACCTTGCAGGCAGCAAGAATTGCCTTGACCTCTGCCGAGGTTTTTACCGCAACTCCATTTACGGTAAGAATGCGGTCGCTGTTTTGCAGCTTGGTGGCGTACTCGGATTCTACAACGTAAACACCAACCTCGCTGATGCCGTAGTAGTAATAATATTGCATTAAATTCTCTTCGGTAATATCCAAAAGTGTAAGGCCGTGGTCGATAACACCGCGCACGTAGCCATACTCCATCAAATCCAACTGAACGGGATAAGCCGAATCGATCGGAATGGCAAATGCAAGTCCTTCAACGCCGCTGGCAGAGTATTTGGAGTTGACAATGCCGATCAATTCACCTGCGAGATTGAAAAGTCCGCCGCCGGAGTTGCCGGAGTTGATGGCAGTATCGGTTTGCAAAAGTGTCATTTTGCTGCCGTCGCTCATAGTGATCTCGCGCTCTGTTGCGCTGATATAGCCAACGGTTACGGTGCCGCCAAGGGTTCCCAAGGGATTGCCAATGGCAACTACCTGCTCGCCGGGAACAAGATCGGCACTGTGACCTTGAACTGCATAGGTAAGCTCTTCTTTGGGATTGATCTTGAGCACGGCCAAGTCACTTGCGGCATCGCTGCCCACCAAAACGGCATCATAAACGTTATTGTTTCTGAGCGTGATCTTAACCGAGGTTGCTCCCTCGACAACGTGATGGCAGGTGAGGATATAGCCTTCGTCCGAAATGATAACGCCGCTACCCGATCCGGTTTGTGTGGTAGGACGGCCAAAGCTCGACGTGCCGGTAATCGTAACGTCAATAACAACTACCGAATCCTGCACCTTGCTGACAACACCCGAAACCGCATAAGCCTCCTCACCGGCAGAGCCGTAGATAGAGGGGTCGGACTCGGGGCGCGCGATCTCGGATGCGGGATCATCGCAAAGCACGTCCTGAAAAGAGGAATGATTAAGTTGATCGACAAGATATTGACCTACAAAATACAACGCTCCCATAGAGCCGGCAAAGCCTGCCGACAAGGAAAGAACGATGCACAAAACAACACCACCAAATGAAAGTCTTGCACGTGTTTGGCGTTTGTTTTCTTTTTGGGGCGGCTCAAAAGAAGAAGGCGCTCCGTTGTACTCATAGTACGAATTGTTGTATTGTGAATTTTGATCTTGCATATTTTTTTTAAACCTCCACGAGATTTAACCTTTCAGTTCTATCGCCATTCTAACGCCTTAATGTGATAAACACTTGACGGAGCAAGAAAAAAATATTGAAAAATGGATAGATATCTTGCTTTTTGGGTGACGTTTTGCTATAATAATATTAGTATACCTATATTATATCACAAAATGTTAGAAAGAAAAAGAGATGTTTGAAATTTTATTGAATTTTTTGCAAAAAAAGAATATTGACCTTGTAGGGGTTCTGCCGATGTCGGCTTGCCGTGTGACGCGCCCCTATCTTTTGGAGCGCGCAAAAATTCAAAGCGGAACCGTTTTTGTTTTTGCGGTCCCCTATCTTTCTCCCGTTTGTGATACCGCTCCGCGAAGCATCTCGGCCTATGCTGTCCCCCGCGATTACCATCTCTTTTTTGATGCACTTTACAAAGAGCTTTTGCCGATGCTGGAGGAAAAATTCCCCAACAACCGTTTTGCCGCTTTTGCCGATCACTCCCCCATTAGCGAATTGGAGGCGGCCGCGCGTGCAGGCCTTGGTGTAATTGGCAAAAACGGTTTGCTTTTGACAAAGGAATACGGCTCTTACGTCTTTTTGGGCGAGGTCATTACCGATGCCCTTCTCCCCGTTCAAGCAGGAGAGGTGCAATCCTGCGAGGATTGCGGTGCCTGCAGTTTGGCTTGCCCCATGAATGTGACCGACAAGTGCGAATGCCTCTCGGCCCTCTCGCAAAAAAAGGGGGTTTTGACACCTGAGGAAGAAAACCTGCTTCGCGCAACCGCTACCGTTTGGGGTTGTGACAGATGCCAAGAGGTTTGCCCCTACAATCTCCGCGCAAAAAAAGCCGGAACGGTTTATTCCACCATTCCCTTCTTTTATGAGGACACACTTCCCGCCCCCACAAAAGAGGATATTGAGAGCATGAGCGACCAAGAGTTTTTGCAAAGAGCCTATTCTTGGCGCGGTCGCGAAACCATTTTGAGAAATTTGAAAATACAAAAGAAAGGAGACACACCATGCTGAAATTGATTTGCGGCCCTTCGGGTGCAGGCAAAACCGAGCATTTGACAAAGTGTATTGAACAAGACATTGCTGCCGGTGTGCGCTCCTTTTTGCTTATTCCCGAGCAGCAAGCATACATTAGTGAGCGCAGTCTTGCCGCGCGCCTTCCCAAAAATGCGGGACTTTATTTTGAGGTCCTCAGCTTTTCCGGCCTTGCCGAAAAAGCATTTTGTCAATATGGCGGTGTAACCGCCGAATCTGTCAGCGGAGCCGTCTCCTCGCTTTTGATGTGGCACACGCTCGATACCCTCTCCCCGCTCTTGAAGCAATACGGAAAGAGTGCCGAGGGAGACCTGACCCTGACAAATTTGATGCTTTCGGCAATAGCCGAAATGCGCGCAGGCGGTGTGAATGCACAAATGCTTGAGGATGCCGCATCGCAAATGGATGAGGGCTCGGCTTTGCGAAAAAAGCTTTCGGATCTTGCCCTTATTGATGCCGCTTACCATGCAAAGCTTGAAGAATGTTTTGGCTCTGACCCATCGGACAAGCTTTTGCGCCTCTCCTCTGTTTTGGAGGCACACAATTTCTTTGAAAATTGCAACGTTTATATTGATTCATTTACCAGCTTTACCGTGCCCGAATATGCGGTTTTGTTGCAAATGCTGAAGCAAGCAAACACAGTAACCGTTTCGCTTTGCACCAATGGTGCCAACTCTTCTCTGCCGCATTTTTTGTCGCTGAGCGACACGGCACGACAGCTTTTGCGCATGGCTGACCGCGCAGACGTAGCCGTTGAAACGCTTACGCTTGCCGCAAAAAAGGAAAAAGCCGAGGCACTTTGTGTTTTGGAAGAGAATTTGTGGCATTTTTCGGCCTCGCAAACACCGCTTGGCGAGGATGCATCTGTGCGCCTCAATCTTGCCGCAAACGTTTATGAGGAAGCCGAAGCCGCCGCTCTGCAAATTTGCGAGCTGATTTTGGGCGGCATGCGATACAACGACATTGCCGTTGTTGTGCGCGATCTAGACGCCTACCGCGGCATTTTGGATGCCGCACTTGAGCGACACGGCGTTCCCTACTTCTTCTCGGAGAGAACCGATCTTTCCTCAAAGCCTATCTTCCGTTTGATCCTTTCGGCGCTCCGCGCCACAAGCCGCAACTACCGTCAAAGTGACATCATTACACTCCTCAAAACAGGCCTTTGCGGCACCGAACTGCGCGATGCGGCTATGTTTGAGGAATACGTAGAGACCTGGCATATTGGCGGCAACCGCTTTTTGGATGAGGTTTGGAACATGAACCCGGACGGTCTCACAACCGACCGCTCCCCCCGCGGTGATGAAATTTTGGAAGCCGCCAACCGTGTGCGCCGCCAACTGATGGCACCGCTCTCTCGTCTTGCGGCCGCGTTGCGCTCCTCCCAAAGACTTGAGAACCGTTGCCGCGCGCTGTACGAATACCTCCTTGCCCTTGATCTGCCCGTAATGCTGGCAAATCGCGCAAAGGAAGAATTGGCACTCGGTCAAGTGCGCGAGGCCGGCGAAAGCTTGCGCCTTTACTCCACCCTTTTGGACACCTTGACCACACTTTGCAAGCTGTTGCCCGATTGCGAACTTTCGATTGAAGATTTTATTGCCGCGCTGACATTGGTATTCAGCAATGCGGATCTCGGCTCTGTACCCAATACACAGGATGCCGTTGTAATCGGTTCTGCCGACACCTTGCGCGTTGAAAACGTGCGCGCCTCTATTTTGTTGGGCCTTTGCGAGGGAGAATTCCCGCGTGCGGTAAGCGATGACGGCATTTTGACCGATGCAGACAAAGAGGCTCTTGAAGAATTTGGAGTGATTTTGCAATCGCGCGAGCATTTGCGCTCCTCGGAAGAATTGTTCTACGTTTATCGCGCAATGAGCAAGCCGAGCGAATTTTTGTCTCTCTTTACACATGCAAAACAAACCGACGGCTCCGCTCGCACGCCTTCTCTTGCCTTTAACCGCGTGGCATTTTTGCTTGACAAAAAGCCTGAGGTAATCGATTTTGCCGAAATTCGACGTGCGCGTGATCTCCCCACAAACGAGGAGCTGCAAAAACCCTTGCAGGCCCCTGCAACCGAGGGTCGCACCGTTTTGCGCCTCTCGCAATCCAAAATCAAGGCGTTTGTTTCCTGCCCCTATTCTTATTTTAGCGCACATTCGCTCAAATTGAGAGAAAGAAAGGACTCGCAACCCAATTACTCCAACGACGGTACCTTTTTGCACTACGTCTTTGAGCACTTTTTGCGCGAGTCACTCACGCCCGACGGCAAATTGGAGCTCCCCTCTCCCGAGGATATCGAGCCGCTTGCCGACCGCATTATTGAGGAATACATCGGCGAGGTATGCCCCTTCCCGGGTCAGAGCATTGACAATCGCCTTTTGCACATCTATTCTCGCTTGCGCCGCTTGGCCTTTAAGATGCTGCATGAAATTTTGAATGAAATCCGTATGAGCCGTTTTGTGCCTTCTTATTTCGAAAAAGGCATTGGCATGCCGGAGGAGGACAGCCTGCCCCCTGTTCGCTTGACCCTTGAGAACGGTTCTGCGGTGCTTTTGAGCGGTAAAATAGACCGCGTAGACATTTACAAAGAGGACGAAAAGGTCTACTTCCGCGTTGTAGACTACAAGAGCGGCCTGCACAAGTTTTCGCTTGATGACGTTCGTTCGGGCATGGATCTTCAGCTCATTCTTTACCTCTTTGCACTCAAATCGACCTATCCCGACACCACACCTGCAGGTGCGCAGTATCTTTTTGCCACCACCGAAAAGGGCGCGATCGAAATTAAAAGAAGCGGCCTTTATTTGGACGATGAAAACGTTTCGGCCGCCAGCAACGGCGAGGTTGAAAACGTTTATACCAAAGGCTTGATCAAGCAAACGATAAGCGAGATTGAGCAGCTGCAGCAGCAAATGCAGGACGTTGTGCTCTCTGTTGCCACCCGAATTCTTGCAGGCGAGGCCGAAAAGACCCCCTCTGCAAAGGCATGTGGCTTTTGCCCTGTTCGCGCGGATTGTAACCGCGCATATCATGATTGAAAGGAGTTGATCTAATGGGTAGAACCTGGACCCCCTCGCAAGAGGCCGCAATGTCGCTTGACGGCAAAACCTTGCTTGTATCTGCCGCCGCAGGATCGGGTAAAACAAGTGTACTCACCGAGCGAATTATTCGCAAGCTGACCGATACCGAACACCCTGCCGATCTCTCCCGTATGCTCATTGTTACCTTTACGCGTGCCGCCGCCGCAGAGCTTAAGGGCAGAATTGCAAAGGCATTGACCGATGCAATGGCAAAGGACCCCGAAAATGCGCATCTTTCGCGCCAGCTCTTTCTTTTGGGAAGCGCGCAAATCTCTACCATTGATGCTTTCTTTCAAAAGGCAGTGCGCGCAAACTTCGAGCGTCTTTCCCTTCCTGCTTCCTTCCGCATGGCGGACGATGCCGAGGTGCTCCCCATTGCTACCGAAATCATGGACGGTCTGCTTGAGGAGTACTATGACCGCTACGCGCAAAACGACACAAAAGGCTCTCCTTTTGCAAAGCTGCAACAAAATCCCTTTGCCCAAACCATCGACAATTTGATGTCGAACCGCAGTGACGGCAAGTTGGGCGCGGTTTTGCGCGAATTCCTCGCTCGCTTTTCTGCAGAGCCCGAAGGCATTGAGGTGCTCGGTCGCCTTGCAAAAGAATTGAAAGAGGCGGCAGACGCTGAATATTTCACCACCGCCTACGGAGCGGTCGTGCGCGAATATCTGAACGATCTTTTTGACGGACACATCGCATTTTTGAAAAAAACGCTGGATCATCTTGATGCCACCCCCGATATGCGCGCCAAATACCTTGGTTACGTTGAGCATGAGTTGGGTTACTGTCAAGCCGTAAAGGTTGCCCTTGATGAGGGTGTTTATGAGCGCGTTCGCATAGTTGCCAACACGCTCACCACGCCCAATCTCCCCAGTGTGAGAAACAAGACAGCCGAAATGTTGGCTTATCAAAATTGGAGATCCAAATTCAAAAGCGACGTTGCAAAGATCTTAAAGAGCGTTTTGAACTATCCTGCCGACATCATTGCGGAGCAAATGCGCCGCACTGCCCTGCCGGCTGAGATCCTTTACCGCTTTTACAAGGAATACACCGCTCGCCTCTTGAACGAAAAGATCACGCGCGGACTGCTCGAATTTGATGACGTGCGCGCAATGCTTTACAAGCTTTTAACCGACGAGCACGGCAACTCCACTCCCTTTGCCGAGGAACTGGCGGCCTCCTATGATGCCGTTTATATTGACGAGTACCAAGACGTGGACTGCCTGCAAGATCGCATCTTTGCGCTCATCGGTCAAAATCGCCGCTTTATGGTTGGCGACATTAAGCAAAGCATTTATGGTTTTCGCGGCAGCGAGCCCTCAATTTTTGCAGGCTACAGAAGAGAGATGCCTCTGCACACTTCTCCCGAGGCCGCGCAAGCCAATGGAATTTGTGTGTTTATGTCAGACAACTTCCGTTGTGACGAACCCGTAATCGATTTTGCAAATAAGATTTGTGCATTCCTCTTTTCGGCTTGTGAAAAAACCGTTGGCTACCGCAAGCAAGACGATCTTGTTTGCTCTAAAACCACCGACGGAATTACCGAACCCGATCACCCTGCTCCCGTAACGCTTGCCATTTTTGAAAAGGCACCGAAAAAGTCCTCCTCGGAAGAAGATGACGATGCCGACGAAAAGGCCGGCGAGGAAGCCGTTTGGGTAGCCGCCGAGATCTCGCGTTTGTTGCGCGAAGAAAAGCTCGATAATGGTGCCTCTATTCGCCCCTCTGACGTTGCCATTCTCGTGCGCAATAAAAAGCACGGCGCCGCTTTTACCAAAGAGCTGGAAAAATTGGGTATTCCGGTTCTCTCGCCCACCTCTTCGGATATGGCCGAGGATCCCCTGCTTTACGATATGCTCAACCTGCTCAAGAGCGTGGACAATCCTTGGCGCGATCTGCCTCTTTCCGAGTTCTTGATCTCCACCCTTGGTGGATTTGATTTGGAAGAGATGAGCGAGGTTCGTTCCTCTGCCGAAAGATCTGTTGCGCTTTACGATGCGCTCCTGACCGTGGCGGAGGATGTGGATCATCCCCTCTCGCAAAAGTGTGCCGCAACCGTTGCTTGGCTCGATGATATGCGCCGCTTGGCAGATACACAGCCTGCCGACCGCTTTTTGCGCCTTTTGTATCAAGATGACAGGGTTGCGCACCTTTCGGATAAACCCGTTCTGCTCTATCTCTATGAGCAGGCGCGCATCTATCAAAAAAATGCTTTTTGCGGTCTTTACGGCTTCCTTTCTCATTTTGCAAAGCTGCTTGAGGGCGATAAGCTCTCTGCCGAGGGCTTTGGCGCCGCAGAGGATGCCGTTACCATCATGACCATTCACCACTCCAAGGGTCTTGAGTTCCCTGTTGTCTTCCTCTCCAACACGGCCTCCAAGTTTAACCAAGACGACCTGAACAAAAATATGCTTTATCACCGCGAGGTCGGCATTGCTTGCAAGCTTTATAACGAGGCCTCCGGCAATCTTGAAGAGAGCGCGCTCCGTTCGGCTCTTTGCATCAAGGTTGACGAGGAGCTGATTGAGGAAGCCATTCGTACACTCTACGTAGCGCTCACGCGTGCAAGAGAAAGAATGTACGTTACGGGTACCTTAAAGAGCAAATGGGATACCGCCATGACCAATGCCTCGCTGATCCGTCGCGGAAATCGCGCATCTATTTTGGGTGCTTCCAATATTCTCACTTGGGTTCTTGCAGCGCTTTATGAGGACGGTCATCTTGCCAAAGATATCAATTTGAGGCTTGTTCACCCGCAATTTGGCGAGGTTGAAGCCGGACTTCCCCTCTCTTTTGCCGAAAAAGAAGCCGCAGAGGTGGCTCTCTCCCCCATTTCGGAGCGTTATGCCGCCATTTACCGCGCAAAAGAAACGATGCAATATCCTTTTGCATTTATGCAAGGCCTGCCCACCAAGGCAGCGGCCTCCAAGCTGAGTGCCGACCTTTTGGACAAGCTTTCTAACCAAGAAGATGCCGAGAGCGCACTTGCGGCACAAATCGAGCTTTTGCAGAGCGCAACGCAACCCTTTGACAGTCTTTTGCTGGCGCAAGATGCACCAAGCGCCACCGAGGTTGGTAGTGCAACACACGCGTTCTTGCAGTTCTGCAGTTATGAAAGACTGATGGCAACCACTACAAAGGAAGAAGCCGAGCGATTGGTTGCCGATGGCTTTATGAGCCGCCGCGCGGCAGACATTTTGCACCACAAACAGCTCGAAGCCTTTTGCAAGAGTGACCTCATGGCTCTCATTCAATCTGCAACAAAAGTCGAGCGCGAATTGAAATTCGGTATTTTGACACCGATGAAGGAACTGACACAAAACGAGGAATTGGCACACAAGCTTGGCGACGAAACCTTGTTTGTGCAAGGCTCCATCGACCTGCTCCTGACTATGCCCGACGGTCGCCTCATTCTCGTAGACTACAAGACCGACCGCATCAGCGACGAGGAACGCGCCAATCCCGCTCTCCTTGCCGCGCGTTTGAAAGAACGCCACGGACACCAACTGACCTGCTATGCCGAGGCAATTCGCGACCTGATTGGCCGCACCCCCGACGAGGTGCGCATTTATTCCCTGCCCCTTGGCAAGAGTTTGTTGATTTAAAAAAAGAGCAAGAACAGAGAAATTCTTTGTTCTTGCTCTTTTATGTTTTTAAGGACCTTGGCCCTGTGGAGCCAGGTCGATCCAATCTTAATGCTCCACCGCGAAAGTCGAGTTGTATTGCTCAAAAAAGTTGATCACAATTCTTTTCCGCACCGGGAACAAAATGCAGAATCAGCATCTATTTTCGCGCCGCAATGCTTACAAAACATTGTTTTCTGCACACTGTTTACGATCGCGTCTGCTGTTGTTGATACAGCGTCACTCATAATCTCAGCGCTGTTGCTTGCGATAGCCGTCAGATCTTCTTTGTTTTCTTCCTGAATGTACCTTATGGTTTTAGCTCTTGCCTTTGCAATTTCAGGACCAAAACCGATCGTTATTCCAAAGGCGGTCATCATCACTCCCATTACCGCCAAAAAGCTTCCAATCATAAAATTGTTGTTTTCAAAATTTCCGAATCCCGTAAAGGCTAACACAATTCCCGCGACCGTTGCAAGGGCGCCAAAAACCCCGATGATCTTAAATAACCAAAAATGTCTTGGACGATTCATTCAAATTCCTCCCAATTTTTATAGCAGCAGTTTGTATTGCTTTTCTTGATTTTATTTTACCATATTCTATATTTTTTGTCAACATAGAATTAGAAACTGAAAAACAAAACGAAAACCAACCCGCTTTCGAGTTTGATTGATGGCATCAAGGACTTTGCTCCTGCGGAGCAATATTCCTGCGCGCGCCGACTGTGAGCGAGCTCCCGTCGGCTTTGCTTGGAATGCGAACCTTATTTTGAGGCAAAGCCTCAAAAGCAACGCTCTTCGTTGCCTTGATGGTCCACCACGCAAAAAAGCCACCCTTTGGGTGGCTTTGCGTTTGTTTCAAGGACTTTGCCCCTTCGGGGCAATATTCCTCGCCTTGCCACCGCCTCGCAAGCGGGCGGATGCTCTGCGGCGGGAATGCGAACCTTATTTTGAGGCAAAGCCTCAAAAGCAACGCTCTGCGTTGCCTTGATGGTCCACCACGCAAAAAAGCCACCCTTTGGGTGGCTTTGCGTTTGTTTTAAGGACTTTGCCCCTTTGGGGCAATATTCCTCGCCTTGCC
>JAGBSQ010000202.1 GCA_017631775.1 Clostridia bacterium
CGGACGGTCTTGAAGGATGCGAGCACTCTTTTTTTGAAATTCTCTCCAACTCGGTAGACGAGGCAAAGGCCGGACACGGTAAAGAAATTAAGGTTACTGTTTTTCAAGATAGAAGCATTGAAGTTGACGACCACGGCCGCGGTGTTCCGCTTGGATGGAACGAGGCTGAAGGTCGCTGGAACTGGGATTTGATTTACTGTGAGCTTTATGCAGGCGGTAAATATGAAAACAACAGCGGTGGCGGCGCGTATGAGTATTCCTTGGGTCTTAACGGCCTTGGTGCATGCGCTACACAGTACGCCTCCGAATATATGATTGTTAAATCCTATGACGGAAAAGTAGAGCGCAGCATTCGCTTCCGTCGCGGTGAGGTCAACGGAGAGCTCCAAGAAAGACCCCTTTCCCCCAAGGAAAAACGCACGGGTACGGTCGTTCTTAGGCGCCCCGACCTCAAGGTCTTTACCGACATCAACATTCCCCCCGAGTTCTTCCGCGATACCCTGCACCGTCAGGCGGTTGTTAACCCCGGTATTACCTTTGTGCTCCATATCGAGCAGGATGACGAGACCTTTACCGAGGAAAAATTCGTTTATGAAAACGGTATTTCCGACTACCTTATGGAGCAAGTTGGCGACAAGAGCCTGACCGCTCCGGTTTCGTGGCACATCGAAACACAGGGACGCGACAGAGCCGACCTTGACGAATACAAATTTAAGGCAGATATCACCTTCTGCGTTTCCAACACGGTTACCATGTTGGAGTATTACCACAACTCGAGTTACCTCGAATACGGCGGTTCCCCCGATAAGGCAGTTAAGCTCGCCTTTACCTACGCGCTTGATAAATACCTCAAAGCGCACAACCGCTATGCAAAAAACGAAACCAAGATCACCTTTAACGATATAGCCGATTGCTTGGCGCTCATCATCAGCGGCTCTTCGACCTCGACGTCCTATGAGAACCAAACCAAAAAGGCGATCAACAACGTATTTATTGCCGATGCGCTCAACGAGTTCTTGCGCCAAAAGCTTGAAGTATACTTTATTGAGAACCCCAAGGCGGCAGAGCTCTTTGCCAACCAAGCACTCATCAACAAGCATAGCCGCGAAAGTGCAGAAAAGGCACGCGTTGACGTAAAAAAGAAGCTTTCGGGCTCCATCGACGGTGCAAACCGCGTTGAAAAATTCGTCAACTGCCGCTCCAAGGACCCCAACGTGGCAGAGCTCTACATTGTAGAGGGCGACTCCGCGGCGACCTCTGTTAAGCTTGCACGCAAATCCGAGTTCCAGGCAATTATGCCCGTGCGCGGCAAAACGCTCAACTGCCTTAAGAGCGACTACGATAAGATCTTTAAGAGCGAAGTTATCACCGACCTGCTCAAGGTTATCGGTTGCGGTGTTGAGATTAAAACCAAGAAAAAGAATGACGTGGCTACGTTTGATATCAACAATCTGCGTTGGTCCAAGGTTATTATTTGTACCGATGCCGATGAAGACGGCTTCCAAATTCGCACCCTTCTTTTGACACTCTTCTACCGTTTGTTGCCCACTCTTCTTGCAGAGCATAGAGTGTTTATTGCAGAGACCCCCTTGTTTAAGATCACCACCAAGGACGAAACCTTTTTTGCTTTTGACGAGTTCGAAAAGGCAGAAATCCTCAAACAAATCGGCCATAAGCGTTACACCCTGCAACGCTCCAAGGGTCTTGGCGAAAACGACCCCAAAATGATGTGGAAGACCACTATGAACCCCGAGACACGCCGTCTCATTTCGGTCTCCCCCACCGATGCCGCCGCCACCGAGACAATGTTTGATACCCTGCTTGGCGACAACCTCCCCGCACGTAAGCAATTCATTACCGAACACGGTAGCAAGTATATGAAGGATATTGATGTTTAACAATATCCCAAACAAAAAAACGGACAGCCTCGGCTGTCCGTTTTTCTTTTTTGTTTACCCCAACAAAACGTCAACTACAAGCATCAAGCAAAAGCCGATGAGGAGCGCGTAAGTAGCGCCACGTTCGTTGTCGTGGTGGGTTTCGAGGAGCATTTCATCGCTGATAATGTAGAGCATAATGCCGCCTGCAAATGCCAAGAAGAAAGGCAAAACTGCGGTGGAAATAGTCACCGCAAAGTAACCGATGAGTGTTCCGACGACCTCAATGGCACCTGTCAAAAGCGCGATTGCGAGGGTGCGGCCGCGGCTCATGCCTGCAGAAAGCAGGGGCGCGATAATGATCATTCCCTCGGGAATGTTCTGCAGTGCAATACCGATGGCAACCGCCATTGCTTGCGATACGTTATCGGTGCCAAAGCTAACACCTGCCGCAAGTCCCTCGGGCAGGTTGTGAATGCCAATGGCAATGACAAACAAAAGAACTTTGTTAAGGCTCTTCGCCTTTTCGGGGTGTGCCTCTTGCTCAACACCTGCCATGCGGTGCAAGTGAGGGGTGACCTTGTCGACCAAGTTCAAAAAGAACGCGCCAACAAAAATGCCGATAACGGTAATGGGCAATCCCAATTTGCCACCGTATTCAACTGCGGGCAAAACGAGTCCCATCACGGCCGCCGCAAGCATTACGCCTGCCGCAAACGAAAGGATGAGGTCATTCATTTTATGAGAAGGCTTTTTGATCAAAAAGCCAAGCAAAGCACCAATGGCAGTGGCTCCGCCAACGCCAAGGGCGGTGAGTAATACAAGTTCCATAACATATCCCCTGTTCAAAATATCAGCGCACACGCGCCTGAGGTTATTTTAGCACACAACGCAAGAAATGTCAAGGAAACTAATTATTAAAAAACTTTGTTTTTTTCTTTTCTTTACGAGTTGTTCACAAACAGAGGACAAAGTTTTGCTATAATTGAGACAATGGAAGTCTAAAGGAGGTTTTTCTTATGAGAAAGCAATCAAATTCCATCATTATCGAAAACAAGCGCATGCGCCTCACCCTTGGCGAGGACGGCATTGCAAAAAGCCTTGTTTGCCTCGCTACCGGCGAGGAATGCCTTGATACAAACGAGCTGATGCCGATGTTCTCGGTTACCGAGGAACGTCCTTTTAATAACGAAATCAAACTTGCGCACCCCAACAAGCGCATGACCTTTGGCTCTACGCACATCGAATGCGAGGGAGACCTGCTCACCGTTAGCTTTGAGCTTGTTCGCTTTAGAGCATCTATTCGCGTTGTGGAACGCGACGATTACATCACCTTTGAGCTCGTCGACTTCCCCATGGGCCCCGAAGCGTTCGGCCCCTTGTGGATGGACCGTCCTCCCGTAACCGTTACACGCCTCATTCAGTTGCCCATTCGCAAAAGAGAAAAATTCGGCAACTGGCTCAACGTTGTTTCCGACGATAACGTTGCCATTGGCGTGCTTGGAACTTCCCCCTACGAAAGCGTTGACGCGCGCGAGCAAAAGGGCGCTATGATCCTTTCTGCCGATGCGGTTCGCGAGGTAAAAATGAAGGGCGTATGTGCCGCATTGATGGTTTGCCCCGCAAACGAGCTGCTTGACTGTATTGAAACCATGGAGATCGATTTTGATCTGCCCCGCGGTGTTGCAAGCCGTCGCGCGCCCTCTATCAATCGTTCTCTCTACTGGACTATGAGCATCAACCCCACCAACGTTGACCAAAACATTGAATATGCAAAGCAATGCGGCTTGCAATATATGCTCATCTACTACCCTGCCATTTTTAAGGAAAAGGGCGGCGAGGGTTGGATTGGCAACTACGAATACCAAGACTGCTACGAGGGTGGCGTTGAGGGTCTTCGCAAGATGCTCGACAAAATCAAGGCCGCAGGCATTACCCCCGGCTTCCACGTTTTGCACACACATATCGGTATTTGGAGCAAATACGTAACCCCCGTTTGCGACCACCGTTTGCGCCTCAAAGAGCATTTCACCCTTTCCCGTCCTCTCGGCACCGATGACACGACCATCTATGTAGAAGAAAATCCCCAAAACGCGCCCATGTGGGATAAATGCCGCATTTTGCGCTTTGGCGGTGAGCTCTTTACCTACGAAAGCTTTTCCACCGAATACCCCTATTGCTTTAAGGGCGTTGAGCGCGGTGCTTATAAGACCAACATCGTGCCCCACGAGCTTGGACAAATTGGCGGTGTTATGGACTTTTGCGAATTTACCGCCGCAAGCTTCTACCTTGACCAAAACTCCGACATTCAAGATGAAATTGCCGACAAGCTTGCCGAGTGCTACAACGCAGGCTTTGAGTTCCTCTACTTCGACGGCTCCGAGGGCGTTAACCCTCCCTTCGATTTCCACGTTTCCAACGCGCAGTACCGCGTAATCAAAAAGCTGAACAAGGAACCCCTGTTCTGTGAGGGTGCCGCAAAGACCCACTTTGGTTGGCACTACATCAGCGGCGGCAACGCGTTTGACGTATTCCCTGCCCCCATCTTTAAAGAAAAGCTTGTTGAGTATCCCTTTGAGGAAGCGCCTCGCATGGCACAAGACTTCACACGCCTCAACTTTGGTTGGTGGCTCTACTACGATGAAATGATGCCCGATATGTACGAATACGGCAATGCGCTCTCCTACTCTTGGGATTGCCCTGCTACCATTCGTTTGACAAGACTTGAC
>JAGBSQ010000203.1 GCA_017631775.1 Clostridia bacterium
ACGTTTCCAAGTTTGGCGTTATTTATGCAGGCGCACAAAAGAATCTGGCTCCCGCAGGCATGACCCTTGTAATCGTTCGTGAGGACCTTCTCGACTATGCCGAGGAAGATATGCCCACTATTCTTGAGTGGAAGACCATGGCAGAAAATGACTCCATGTACAACACTCCTCCCTGCTACCCCATCTATATTGCAAAGCTCGTTTATGAGTGGATCCTCAGCCTTGGCGGCCTTGAAAAAATGCAAGAGATGAACGTAGCAAAGGCAAATCTGCTCTATGATTATCTCGACAACCAAGACTACTACCTCGCTCCCGTAAAGAAGGATAGCCGTTCTTTGATGAACGTAACCTTTGTAACAGGCGATGCTGACCTTGACAAGAAGTTTGCAAGCGAAGCCGCAAAGGCAGGACTGAAGAACCTCAAGGGTCACCGCTCGGTTGGCGGTATGCGCGCTTCCATTTACAACGCAATGCCCTATGCAGGCGTTGAAGCACTCATCGCATTTATGAAGGACTTTGCCGCCAATAACCCCAAGGCATAAAAATTTCAACTCCCCGAAAGGAGAACAATTATGAATATTCAACTGTTAAATAAAATTGCCGCTGTTGGTCTTAACCAACTTGATGATAGCTATACCATTGGCGAAAATATAGAAAACGCCGACGGTATTATGGTGCGCTCTGCCGTTATGCATGAGATGGAGTTTGCTCCCTCTCTCAAAGCTATTGCAAGAGCAGGTGCAGGTGTAAATAACATTCCGATTGAGCGTTGCTCTGAAGGCGGCATTGTTGTTTTCAACACCCCCGGTGCAAATGCAAACGGTGTTAAGGAGCTCGCTATTTGCGCACTCCTGCTCGCCGCCCGTGACGTAGTTGGCGGTATTGCTTGGGCAAACACACTCACCGAAGACGTTGCAAAGCAAGTAGAAAAAGGCAAATCCAAGTTCGGTGGCACCGAGCTGATGGGCAAAACCTTGGGCGTTATCGGCCTTGGCGCTATTGGCGGCAAGATTGCGAACACCGCTATTCACCTCGGTATGAACGTTATCGGTTGTGACCCCTTCCTCTCCATTGAGGGTGCATGGAACCTCAACCACCGCGTCAACCGCGCGGCTACCTATGATGAGGTTTTTGAAAAAGCCGATTACATCACCTTGCACGTTCCCGCAACCAAGGAAACCAAGAACATGATTTGTGCCGAAAGCATTGCAAAAATGAAGGACGGCGTTAAAATCATCAACCTCTCGCGTGCTGACCTCGTCAATGCAGCCGAACTCAAAGCAGCTCTTGCTGACGGTAAGGTTTCGGCATACGTTACCGACTTCCCCACCGAGGAAGTGATCAACACCCCCGGCGTGGTAGCAATCCCCCACCTTGGTGCTTCCACCGAGGAATCTGAAGACAACTGCGCAGTTATGGCGGCCCGTCAACTTGATGATTACCTCAAGAACGGTAACATCAAGAACAGCGTTAACTACCCCAACGTAGAAATGCCCCGCTCGGCAGTTTCCCGTATTTGTGTACTGCACCAAAACGTTCCCTCTATTTTGACCAAGATTACGGCAGCCGTTGCCGATGAAGGCCTCAACATTGAGAACATGACCAACAAGTCCAAGGGCGAGAACGCTTACACGATGCTTGACGTTTCCTCTACTCCCTCCGAGGATGCCATTGCGCGCATTGCATCTGTTGAAGGCATTAACAGAGTTCGCGTCATTTAATGAAAAACATAGAGGAAGCCGATCGGCTTCCTCTTTTTTTATTTTTACATACACGCCTCATCGGCGGCGGCGATTTTGCACAGCACGTTGCCCACGCGGCGCAAGATCATATTGGTGCGGTGAACGGTGCGCATAGCGCGAACCTGCTTGCTGTTCCAAACCATATAAAACGCGCCACCAAGAAGCGCCACGCCTGCCACAGAGCCTGCCACGATTGCCATTATTTTTTGTGTTTGTTTATCCATCTTTTTCTCCTCCTTGCAAATTGCTACCAATAGTATGGCAGAGAGGGACAAGAATATACAAACTCAAAAGATATAAAGCAAATAAAATCTCAGGATGACAGGCTAACTGTTTGTTTGGTTATTATTGTTAGACACAAAAACCGCACCATCCTTGCAGACGGTGCGGTTTATTATTCTGTGTTTTTATTTCTCCGGATCCATATACTTCCAATACGAAGCGATATAATTGATGCCCGACCACAGGGTGAAAACAAGCATCAGAACGGAAAGAACGAGAGATGCCGGCAGATAGGTTGCAAATGCAGGAGCCTCGGGGAGAGCGGCGTAAATGGCACGCTCGAGAATGCAGATGACTACACACGCGATTTGCACGCAGGTCTTGATTTTGCCCAAAATGTTGGCGGCAACAACGATGCCTGCCGAACCAGAGACAACCAAACGAATGGAAGTTACCGCGAGTTCGCGGAAGATAACGATCATAACCGTCCAGAAGAACACGTTGGTAAAAAGCTTGCTAACGTTGCCATCTCCCATCACCTTGTAGAGGATGACGAGGAGTGCGCCAATGACCATAAACTTATCGGCAAGGGGGTCAAGGAACTTGCCAAAATCGGTAACGAGATTATACTTGCGCGCAATTTTGCCATCGAGCATATCGGTAAAAGCCGCCAAGCCAAACAGCGCACAGCCTACCAAGTTTGCCCAAAGTGCATCGCTTGCCATCATGATAACCACAAACACGGGAACCATAAAGAGGCGAATAACGCTGAGCTTATTGGGTAAATTCATTTTCATTCCCATTCCCTCACTTTCTTGTAACAATGTTGCCGTAGAGGTCGTACTCAACCACGTCGCGCACCTTTACGCGAACGAACGAACCGGGAGCAATTCTCTCCTCACTACGGAAGTAAACCTTGCCGTCAATTTCGGGAGCATCGGCAGAGCTACGTCCAAAATGAACCTCTGCCACGGGGTCAAAGTCCTCGCAAAGAACGTCAACGATTTTGCCGATCTTCTCTTTGTTAAGTTCCTCGTTGATGTCCATTTGCATGCGCATCAGGATGTCCATTCTATCCTGCTTTACCTGCTCGTCGATTTGATCAGGGAAATCATATGCGGGGGTATCTTCCTCACGGGAGTAGGTAAACACGCCTGCGTGGTCGAATTTCGCCTCTTTGACAAACTCACAAAGCTCAACGAAGTCTTCCTCGGTCTCACCCGGGAAGCCTACAATAAAGGTGGTGCGAATGACGATTTCGGGAATTTCACGGCGAAGCTTTGCAACTACCTCGCGCACGGTCTTGCCGTCGCCGTGGCGGTTCATTGCGGCGAGCATATGGTCGCTGATGTGTTGCAAGGGCAAGTCGATGTATTTGAGAATGCGCGG
>JAGBSQ010000204.1 GCA_017631775.1 Clostridia bacterium
GACAAGGCAATTGCAAAGGCTATGGCAGAAGTTACAGCATTTAATGCTGCTCTCGCTGCTGCAGAAACTCTGCAACAACAACAAGCCGTTATTCAAACCGAAAAGGCTTCTATGCTTGCTCCCGTTGTAGCAAAACCCGTTGGCAAGTCTGTTGAACAGATCATGTTCGAGGCGCAAATGGATTCTCTCAACTCCGAGCTCCTTGCAGCAAAGACTCCCGCACAACAACAGGTTGTTCTTGAAAAGCAAAAGAAAGCCGTTCTGACTGCAAAGCAACAAGGCCTTACCAAGTCCGGCGCTCCCGCTTCTGCTATGAGCGAGGTTTCTTCCTTTACTACTGCCCTTGCAGCTGCAAACACCGCTCAACAACAAGCTTTGATTCAAAACGAAGCAAGATATATGGTTCAACCTCTCGCTTCTAACACCGCTGCTCTCACACCCGAGCAACGTCAATTTGAAGCAGAAATGGAAGCACTCAACGGTCTTATGTTGCGTGCAACCACTCCCGCAGAGCAACAAATGGTTGCCGAGAAGCAAAAGCAAACCATCATCAACGCAAAGAGAAAGGGCGTTACCAAGTTTGGCGACCTCTCCAAGGTTGAAGATGAAGTTGCAGCATTCAATGCAGCTCTCACCGCTTCCACCACCGCTCCTCAACAACAAGCCGTTATTCAAACCGAAGCTAAGATGATGCTGGCTCCCAAGGCTGCTCAACCCGCAGCTTCTGCAACTCAAGCTCAGTTTGATAACGAAATGAAGGCTCTCATCGCTGCAATGATGAGCGCATCTACTCCCGCTCAAAAGAAGGCCATTATCGATTCCGAGGCTAAGACCATTCTCAACGCTAAGAAGAAGGGTCTTACCAAGTATGAGGACGAGGTTGCCGCTTTCACCGCAGCCTTCACCGCAGCTCAAACTCCTCAAGAGAAGCTGACCCTCATCGAGGCTGAAAAGGCACGCATTCTCCAATCTGCACAACCTGCAGCGAATGCCGAGCAAATCGCCTTTGAAACCGAAATGTCCACTCTCAATACTGCCCTTGCAAACGCAAAGACTCGCAAGGAGCAAAACGAACTTCTTGCTGCTCAAGAAAATGCAGTTATTAAGGCTAAGAAGCGCGGCTTGACCAAGTCCGACAGCTTTGATAAGGTAATTGCTGAAGTAAATGCATTCAATGCTGCTCTCGCTGCTGCTCAAAGTGCTGAACAACAACAAGAGCTGATCCAAAAAGAAAAGCGCAAGATGCTCAAGGCTCAAAAGCCTATCGTTGTAAAGAACGAGCACCAAGAAATCTTTGAGGCTGAAATGGCAGGCTACGATGAAGCTTATGCCGCAGCTGAAAGCGATCTCGAAAAGCTCACCATTCTCGAGGCTCAAAAGCAAGCAATTGTTAAGGCCAAGAGAAAGGGTGTTGTAAATGCACAAAAGGCTGCTCAAGCCGGCAAGCTCCTCAACGCTCAACAACAAAGACTCGCTGCTCTCGAGGCAGAGCTCGATACCCTGAAGGTAGCTTTGGCACAAGCTCAAAGCGATGCTGATAAGAATGCCGTAATCGATGCTGAAAAGGATGCATTGATCGAGGTTAAGAAGCAAGTCGCTCAAGATGGCGAAATCGAACCCACCAGAGCAACTCTCGAGCCCATGAAGATGAGCAAGCGTCAACAAAGAAGAGCTGAAAGATTGGCTAAGAAGCAAGCTGAAAACGCAGTTCCCGTTCCTCACAACAAGCGCGGTAAGATCTCCGAAAAGACTCTTGATAGCGGTACAGTAAAATAATCCGTACACGGAAATCCCCCGCTAAAATGACATAAAATGCACTCCGGAAAAATATACATTACCAAATGTATTTTTTCCGGAGGGTGTTATTTATGATGAAAATTTGCAAGCTTTTGTGCTTGATTTTGGTGTTTTCCTTCTTGTTTTGTACGTTTGTTATACCTATCAATGCACAAGAAACCGCACAAATGCCTCTGTCACTTTCGGCGCAAAGCGCCATTTTGATGGAGGCAGAAAGTGGGACGGTCGTATGCGAGAAAAACGCGCATACACGCCTCCCTATGGCGAGCACCACCAAAATTATGACAGCGCTTGTGGCTCTTGAGCTTGCCGCTCCCGATACCGTTATTGCGGTGGACGGGCGTGCCGTTGGCACAGAGGGCTCCTCAATTTATTTGTGCGAGGGCGAGACGCTGACCCTGGAAGAGCTTTTATATGCCCTTATGTTAGGGTCGGCAAACGATGCCGCCGTTGCCATTGCAATCGGCATTTGCGGCAGTGTGGAGGCCTTTGCAAATGCCATGAATGCAAAAGCATCACGCCTGGGGCTTTCCAACACGCATTTTGCCAATCCGCACGGGTTGGATGCCGATGAGCACTACACAACCGTCTATGACTTGGCTTGCATCGCCAAAGAGGCGTTGAAGATCCCCCTATTCAAAACCATTGTTTCCACGCGAAAAATTACCATTCCACATCAAAACACCGACGGTGTTCGTCTGCTGATCAATCACAACAAGATGCTACGCCAATATGACGGTTGCATTGGTGTGAAGACCGGATACACGCAAAAAAGCGGTCGTTGCTTGGTATCGGCGGCAGAACGTGACGGTGTTACCATGATCGCCGTAACACTCCACTCGCCCGATGATTGGAGTGACCATACAAAGCTGTTGGATTACGGCTTTGCCAATTACCGCTCGGTAGCGCTTTGCCCTGCCGATTATCAGTTTTGTTTGCCCGTTGTGGGCGGAAATGAGCCCTACGTTGTGCTCGGCGTAGAACAAGCGCTCTCTGTCGCGCTCCCCGTAGGAGCCGGCGTAATCGAGCAAACCGTAGAGTGTCAGCGCTTTGCGTTTGCCCCCATAAACGTGGGCGATGAATGCGCATATATACTTTTTTACTGTGACACGAACAATGACGGAACAGCGGAGCTGATTCAAAAGGTTCCACTCGTCGCACGCTATTATGTCCCCAAAAACACCACTCGCATATCCCTTTGGCAACGTCTTTTGCTTTGGTGGCGAGGATTGTTTGACTGAGGAACATATATAATAAGGAAGAAAATCATTCTATTTTAGATAAAAATAAAGGAGGCGATCGAATGAGGTTGCAAAAATTCTTTTCGGATTGCGGAATACTTTCGCGCAGAGCTGCCGAGGCTGAGATCGCCGCAGGCAAGGTCAAGGTCAACGGTGTTGTTGCACAAATCGGTGACTATATTGATCCCGACGTTGACGTTGTCGAATACAATGGCAAACGCATTCGTCCCCGCACAAATAACAAACGCCACTACATCATGCTCAACAAGCCGCGCGGCTATGTAACCACGATGCAAGATGAAAAAGGACGACCGACCGTTGCAAATTTAACCGCCGGCGTTGGCACACGCGTCTACCCCGTTGGCCGTCTTGATATGGACTCCGAAGGATTGCTGCTCCTGACCGATGATGGCGAATTTGCCAACCAACTCACACATCCCCGCCACGAAATTCCCAAAATTTATCACGTAACCCTCTCAAAGGTCTTGACCAAAGATGAGCTTGCAGCCCTCCGCGCACCGATGGAGCTTGACGGCTACCGCCTGCAACCCGTCGCCGTTAAAAAGCTTGCACCCGATACGGTACAAATGAACCTTTATGAGGGCAGAAACCGTCAAATTCGCCGTATGTGTGAGGCAGTAGGACTTAAGGTCATTCGCTTGCAACGCGTTGCTGTGGGCGACCTTAGCCTTGGAGACCTCCCCCTTGGCAAATGGCGTGAGCTTACCCCAGACGAGATCAACTATTTAACAAATGGCAAAAAGAAAGGATAACAAACATGCTGGAAGTATTACCTATTCAAGATAAAAAAGAACAAGAAGCAATTGCAAACCTTTGCGGTGTTCCCTTTCGCACCGAGCTTTTGGCTTACAAGGCATTGATTGATGGCGAGCTTCGCGGCATTTGTCAATTCAAAATGAGCGCTGACGGCGGTTCGATTGTTGACTTTGCGCACGTTCCCGAAAAGTATGAGTTTGAGCCTATGTTTGTAATGGGTCGCGCCGCACTCAATTTTATTGACCTTTGCGGCATTCACCGCGCTTATTTTGATGCTGAATGCGACAATGAGATCCTCATCAAAGCCATTGGTTTTTCGCGCAATGCCGACGGCAGATTTGAGATGGATCTGACAGATTTCTTCCAAGAACCCTGCAAACATTCTCATTGACCCATTATTCGACTACCAACTTGGTAAAATTTACCAAATATTCCCCAAAATTTTTGGGGAATATTTTTTCTTGTTTTATATTGTAAAATTCTTACATTTATGGTAAAATATTACTGTCATAACAAAATGAAATTGGAGGAAAATTGAAACATGGAATAC
>JAGBSQ010000205.1 GCA_017631775.1 Clostridia bacterium
GATTCATTCGCGCCGAAATCGTTGCTTTTGACGATCTTGTAAAGCACGGTTCTATGAACGCGGCAAAGGATGCAGGCGTGCTCCGCAGCGAAGGCAAAGAGTACGTTATGCAGGATGGAGATATCGTATTCTTTAGATTTAACGTTTAACAAAGCAAAAGGACAGAGAGTTTTCGTCTCTGTCCTTCTCTTTATATTCCAACAATTTTAGCTACATCGGTGATATCTTTGCTGTGATAATCGACCTCTATTTCGTTATAAAGACCGTCCTCATCCCACAAAAAACCAAACATTCCGGCGTTCATTCCGGCAAGTGCATCGATCGGGCGGTCGCCAATCATAAGGCATTCTTTGGGATCAAGTCCGCAATGCTCTGCCAAAAACAGGAGTGCATCGGGAGCAGGCTTTGCAGGAAAATGATAGGAAGCGTCGAGTATAAACTCAAAGCAATCGAAAATACCAAGGTTTTTGAGAATATCCTTTGCCACGGGACCTGTGTGGGTGTAGAGGTAATTCTTTTTTCCTGCTTCTTTAGCTTTACGAATCAGGGATACAGTCTCTTCAAATCCCATCAGTTTTTTGTAGTTTTGGGTGTAAAACTCTACAAAATCGCTGTAAAACTTCTCGTAGCTCATTTTATCTTCGCAATGCAAGCTTGCATAAGCCTGAGGAACGGTGATTTTGAGCATGCGATACACAGTTTCGCGGTCGTAAGGAACCTCAACTCCGTTCTTTTTGCAAACCTCATAAAAGAATTTCACAAAATGCGGATAGGAATTGATAATGGTGCCGTCAAGGTCAAAAATCAAATTTCGAATCATGTTTAACCCTTTCTTATGGGGTCACGGTCGCTTTCAGGATATTGATTTTTATGGAAGAAACCCGTATGTTTCACATCATGAAGACCGAAATAGTAAGCAATGCTACAAATCAAAATAGCAGGAATGGGGGTTAAAAATAATACAAACCAATAGGTGTTGAGCGCCGCCCCGCCTACTTGATTTACCAAAAGTCCTGTATACATTCCGTTTGCAAGAACCGAAATTGCTTGGCAAACTCCGCCGATTGAATCAAAAAACGAAACGTTCGGCAACAGTGCGCGCAACATAACAAAAAGCGCTAATATATAGTTGATTGCATTTGCACAAAAGGAAATCAGCGCTCCGCGATACGGGTTGTTTGTCTTTTTGCCTTGCTCTACCGAAACCTTGTCCTTAAATCCAATGTCCCAAGCCTTCATATACAAAAGGAACAGATAGAACATGGAAGAAAAGACGCTTGTGACATTTCGCAAAATTGCATTGTCGATTTTCATTGCCGCCAAAACAAGAGTGAATCCGAACATTGAGATTACCAGTTGGTTGAGCAGCATGGTTATCATATCGTAAGAATGATTTTTAAAAAAGCTTTTCACTTTACTACCTCGATTGCTTATTTGCATATAGTATAGCGAATTTTTGCGCCAAATGCAACTATATAACGCAAAAATTTACAATTTATCAACTAAAAAAGCAGGATATGATGTATAATAAAGGTATGAAACGCGGAGGAATGCTATGGCGAACATTATTTCAAAAGATGAATTTTCATCTCTCATTCAAGAATACGCCTCTTATAAGCGAAGCATTCAAGGGTGCTCACAAAAAACAGTGGACGAATATCTGCTGGACTTGCGCACCTTTTTTCGCTATCTCATAGCGCGCGAAAATGATATTCCCTTCCGCTCCGAAGATTTTTTCAAAATCGACGTGAAAAGCATTGGTTTGGAAGCGCTTGGCAAAATCCGCGCAGAGGATCTTTACGACTATCTCGCATACGTAACCGACGACCGCGAAAACAAATGGTGCGCGCGTGCGCGGAAGCTTTCGGCGATTCGTTCCTTATATAAATATTTGGTAAACAAGCGACATTATCTCGAATACAACCCCACCACCGACATCGATTCTCCCAAAGCGCAAAAAACACTCCCAAAAGTGCTCACACTCACCGAATCAATGCGTCTTTTGTCAGCAGTTGACAACGATAAGGAATCCAAATTCCGCAAACGCGACTATGCAATTCTGACACTCTTCCTCAACTGCGGAATGCGTCTTTCGGAACTTGTAGGCATTGATATTAAGGATATTGACTCTGACCTGACCTCGCTTCGTGTTATGGGTAAAGGTAGCAAAGAGCGTGTTATTTACCTCAACGATGCTTGCCAAGCGGCGCTAACCGATTATCTTATTACGCGCATGAGCCAAAAATACGCACACGTGCAGACCAAAGCGGTATTTTTGAGCCGTTTGGATCAAAGAATGAGTGTAAAAACCGTGCAAGCGATGGTTTACAAATACCTAAAGCTTGCAGGGCTTGAATCAAAACATTATTCGGTACATAAACTGCGCCATACTGCCGCAACCTTGATGTATCAATCTGGCAACGTAGATGTTCGCGTACTCAAAGAAATTCTCGGTCACGAGCAACTCAACACCACGCAAATCTATACCCACGTTTCCAATGCCGACATCGAAAAAGCAATGGCGCAAAACCCATTGGCAAAACCAAATCGAAGAAGTAACAACAAAAGCCGCCTCAATATTGAGGCGGCTTTTCTTTTATATTGTATTTTTCTTTCTGCATTTATCAAGTATGAATTCGATAGGATACAAAAGCAAAACAAACGCTATACACAAATAAACAAGCAAGTTGCCTATGTGTGTGTAGAGAGTGGTTTGTGTGCACATTTCAACGTCTGCTATGGCAATGCCCTCTTCCATTGGCGCAATCCACGCCAAGTGCTCTCCATGCTCGTTTATAATAGAAGAAATACCCGTGTTGCCCGCACGAACGAGATACCGACCGCTCTCAATGGCGCGAAGCATTGCTTGTACTTCGTTTTGGTAGGTTTCTACCGAATCATTGAACCACCAAGAGTCATTGCTTGGGAGCATCATCAAATTTGCTCCGTCTTTGGCGCTTGCCCGTGTCAGCTCC
>JAGBSQ010000206.1 GCA_017631775.1 Clostridia bacterium
CTACGGTTCTCTCTTCGATGCAACTCAAACCATGGTTGCAAAGATCAGCGATGATACCTACCAAGTACAAGTTGTTTCTTGGTACGACAACGAGAACTCCTACACCAGCCAAATGGTTCGCACCATTAAGTACTTTGCAGAACTTCAATAATTTGCAAATTGCATAAACAATAAAAGGGAAAACCTCACGGTTTTCCCTTTTGTTTTCCTCCAAAAAAATTCCCCCTTGACACCGCATGCTATAAAATGATATAATAAATATAGAAGCCCTGCAAAATTTTTTTGCCGCATGGCGGCAGAACGGAGCAATCTATGAAAAAATACATTCTTGCCCTGGATGAAGGAACCACCAGCGCGCGTGCGATACTGTTTGACGGAGACGGCAAAATCGTTTCTATGGCGCAGCACGAGTTTGCGCAAATCTATCCCGCTCCCGGTTGGGTAGAGCAGGATCCGATGGATATTTACGCCAACCAATATGCATCTCTTACCGAGTGCATTGCAAAAAGCGGTATTTCTCCCGATGAGATCGCGGCAGTTGGCATTACCAATCAGCGCGAAACGGTCATTGTTTGGGAGCGTGCCACCGGCAGACCTATTTATAATGCCATCGTTTGGCAATGCCGTCGCACGACCGAACTTTGCGAGGAGCTGGAAAAGGCAGGGTATGCCGAATACGTTCACTCCACCACGGGATTGCGCCTTGACCCCTATTTTAGCGGCACCAAGATCAAATGGATCCTTGATAACGTGGAGGGCGCACGTGAGCGCGCCAAGGCGGGCGAATTGATGGTTGGCACGGTTGATACTTGGCTGACTTGGAAGCTGACCGAGGGCCGCGTATTTGTCACCGACCTGACCAATGCTTCCCGTACCATGCTGTGCAATATTCACACGGGCGAGTGGGATGAAGAAATGCTCAAAATTCTTGATATTCCGCGCGAAATGCTCCCCGAAATTCGCAGCAGTAGTGAAATTTACGGATATTTTCAATGCATGGGCACCGAAATTCCGATTGCGGGAATTGCCGGTGACCAACAAGCCGCGCTCTTTGGGCAGGGATGCTTTGAAGAGGGAGAGGCAAAAAATACATACGGCACAGGCTGCTTTTTGCTCACACACACGGGCGAGAAGGCTGTTCACAGCTCGCACGGCCTCCTGACCACCATTGCCGCCACCGAGGCAGGCAGACCCATTGAATACGCCCTTGAGGGCAGTGTGTTCATTGGCGGTGCGGTCATTCGTTGGTTGCGCGATGAAATGAAGCTCATTCACGATGCAAAGGATAGCGAATATTTTGCCAAGAAGGTAGAGGATTGCGGCGGCGTTTACGTTGTTCCCGCGTTCACCGGTCTCGGCACTCCTTATTGGGATGCACACGCGCGCGGAACCATTGTAGGACTTAGCGCAGGCGTGGGCAAGAACCACATCATTCGTGCGGCTCTTGAATCGATCGCTTACCAAAGCGAGGATCTGCTTGCAGCAATGAATGCAGATATGCAAAGCGTTGCAGGCGAGGATCATAAAATTCGCAGCCTGCGTGTTGACGGCGGTGCTTCTGCAAACGGTCTTTTGATGCAAATGCAAAGCGACCTTTCGGGCATTGAGGTTATTCGATCTGCCAATCCCGAGGCAACCGCGGCAGGAGCGGCTTATCTTGCAGGTCTCGCGGTCGGTTTTTTCCAAAACCGCACAGAGCTCAAAAACAAGCTTGGCGCAGGCACAGTTTATGCGCCTCTTATCAATGAGGAGACACGTTCCGCCCGTATGCAGGGCTGGCACCGTGCCATTAAGGCGTGTCGCGTCTTTTCGGAAAGTGGGGAATGATCAATGGCAGTAAGAAAACAAGAGCTTAGAATTCCTTCCAACAACGGCATTCACAATCTTGCAAGCGTTGTTTTTCTGCCCGAGGGTCAACCGGTCGGCTTTTTTCAAGTTGTACACGGCATGACCGAATATATTGGCAGATACGAGCGTTTTATGTGTGAAATGGCAGAGAGAGGCTGGATCTGCTTCGGTCACGATCATCTCGGTCACGGTTATACGGTTAACAATGCCGCCGAACTTGGTTTTATTGCACACGAGGGCGGTGCCGACCTTTTGCAACGCGACGTTGGTAGGGTAGCGGAAACCGTTATCAAGCATTACACCCCTGCAGGCAAACAGCTTCCTTACGTTCTTATGGGACACAGCATGGGTTCGTTTATCGTTCGTTTGGCGGTTGAAAAGAAATACGTTGCCCCCGATCGCTTGATCGTTATGGGAACAGGCGGCCCTAACCCCGTAGCGGGCATTGGCTTGGTACTCATCAAAATCATCAAGGCTTTGCGCGGCGAGCGCCATATTTCCAAACTGTTGGATGACGTAGCGTTTGGCAGCTACAACGATGCTTGGGGTGGCGGAACAGAGATCGATACCGACCCTTGGCTGACCTCCTTGCAAAGCGTGCGTATGCGCTATTATAACGATCCGCTTTGCACCTTCCAATTTACCGCAAGCGCTATGGGCGACCTCGTTACACTCACCAAAGAAGCCAACCGCAAGGAATGGTTTAAGAATATGCCTAAGAACATTCCCGTTCTTCTCGTTGCCGGACAGATGGACCCGGTTGGAGATTTTAGCGAGGGGGTTATGAAGGTTCACGAGGGCCTGATTAAGGCAGGCGTCAAATCCGAGATCAAAATTTACGAAAACGCCCGCCACGAAATTCTCAACGATATCTCCTATAACGACGTTGTAAGAGATATTCTCGCGTTTTGCAAATGAACAGCAAAAAGAAAAAGGCAGTGCCAAGCACTGCCTTTTTTAGTTCTTATTTCTTCATTTGCTCAAGGATCTGCTTGAGAAGATCCTCGGTGGTGGGGTTGTTTTCGCGTTCGATGCGAGCCTGTTCTTCGGCTTCGGCAGCGGCTTTTGCTGCTTCTTCTTCGGCAAGGCGTTTCTTTTCGGCAAGATAAGCGGCAACAGCTTCTGCATCGCCAAGCTTAATGCCAAGCGCTTTCATTTCCTTGCGCTCTTCCTTTGTGGGAATGCCGTCAGCGATCTTATCCTCGAGAGCCTCGCGGCCGTTGCGAAGAGAATTGATGACTTTTACAATGGTAAACAGAACGAATGCAATGAGGAAGAAGTTGATAACGGCGTTGATGAATGCGCCCCAGTCGATGTAAATGGATTGGGTCAGGTCGGGAACGATCTCGGTGCCGATTACGTTTCCGTCGGCATCCAAAACGTCTTGTACCTTGTCTACGCGGGTCAGGAAGGTGAAAACTTCGGAAAGAGAGTTTTTGCCAAAAATAAGAGCCAAGAGCCAGTTGATGATGGGTTTGAGAATGTAATTGCTCAATCCGTTAACGATTGCGGTAAAAGAACTACCAACAATAACACCAACTGCCATATCCACTACGTTTCCGCGCGTGATAAACTTTTTAAATTCTTCAAAAAACTTTTTCATATCATCTCTCCTTGTTTTTATTAAGCGGTATTTTCATTATACTCTTTTTTCGACAAATGTCAATAGAATTATACAAAAAGAGTGCCCAACTGCGCGGTTGGGCACTCAAATGATTTATATTACTTCAAGTTCTTAGGCTTTCTGATGCGGTTGAGCTGCTTGTTGATTTTGAGGAGCTCTTCCTTGGTAAAGGAAATGTTTGCCATGCCCAGCATGCTGGAAAGACGCAGAACGGTAAAGCCGCCCATCATTTCCATAATTCCGCCGCTGGCATCCTTAAGGTTTATACTAAAGCCGCCGGACTTATTGCCCTTCTTTTCACTCTTCTTGTTGGCGTCCATCTTCTTCTTGAGCTTGAGGCCGAGGGAGAGGAACCAAAGCTTGCCGCGGGTGGACTTCATAATAGAAGAAATGGTGTCATTGAGAGAGTATCTGCCTTTGATTTCAACAACGTCGAACCAGTTGAGCACTGCGCCTACCTCGCGGAGGACGTAGTCGGGGTTCATTTCGTCAACCTTGCGGATCTTGCCTTCGTCGGTAAGTTCGCCTGCCTTTGCAACGATGGTGCTCTCACCAACGTTCTTAACCTCAAAGTAGAAGAAGTGATCTTCTGCAGTCTTTTTGCCAATGCTCTC
>JAGBSQ010000207.1 GCA_017631775.1 Clostridia bacterium
CAACCCAAGGCCGCTATTTTGGGATTATTTGAATAAGAAGGATACGGTTACGTGGGGGAACTTTTTGCAAAAAGTTCCCCCACACCCCTTCAAAAACTCTCTCACAAAAATTATCTATGTAAATTTATTAGTTCACTAATAGACGGTCGGCGCGAGCGCAACGCTCGCTTTGGCTATCGCGAGAAATCAGGGTAGCGGAGCGGCGCGAACGGAATGAATGACAGACCGGAGTACTGTCAGAACGTGAGCGTGACCGAATCGCAGTGAGACACACCGAGACGCTGATTTCTAAGAGAGTTGTTACATAAAAATAAGCAGTCGCTACAGTAGCGGCTGCTTTTTTGATTATTCGATTTGTTATTAATTTTCCTTCTCCAAAAAAGGCTTAAAGAACGCGTCGATTTCTTTTACGTAAGTATCGACGTCCATCGGGAAGCACAGTCCATGTCCTGCGCCGGGGGTGATGACAAAGTGCTTGGGAGCAGAACACGCGGCATAGTTCTCTTCGCTCATTGACATGGGCACAAAAGCATCAACGTCGCCGTGGAAAAAGATAACCGGCACGCGGCAGTTGGGCATGGAAGCAATGGGTGAATTGGAGTCGGGATCAAATCTGCCAAAAAGGATTGCGCCAAGACGTACAAAGGGATAGAGGAGGTTGTCGGGCAGGTGCATATCGCGAATGACCTTTTTGATGATTGCTTTGGCAGAGGTATATCCGCAATCGGCTACGGTTCCCACAACGTTTTTGGGGAGCTCCATCGCAGATGCCATCATAACGGTTGCCGCGCCCATCGAAATGCCCCCAAGGAGAATTTTGGCGTTGGGGTCGATATTTTCAACAACGTACTGCACCCATGCGGCGGCATCGCGGCTTTCGTTAATGCCAAAGGTAACAACGTGTCCTTCGCTCTTTCCTGCCGCGCGGTGGTCGACGATAAGCACGTTATGGCCGAGCTTTTGGCAACGGTAAACGCCGCCCGAAAGGTCTTGCTCGGCACAGCCGTGATAACCGTGAAAGAGGATATCAATGGGGAGTCCTTTTTCAAACTCGAAATAGGTTCCGCGCAGCGTCAATCCGTCAAAAGATTGAATGCTGACATCGGTATGCGGCAGTGCACGTGCATATTTGATCCACTCGATCATTTGCTCGTGGTGAGGCTCGTAAATTTCTCCCGCGGGCACAGGATACTCGGGCCACTTCTCGCGGCGCGAGGTATAAAAGATCTTTAAAAAGCAAATCAGTGAGGTGGCAAGCACAAGGGCAATTGCCGCCAAAAGAATGTATAGGAAGATCATATTGCTCTCCTCTCCGAATTTTTCTCCCATTATTATATCACCTAACGCTTCAAATTGCAATGCATTTTGGGGTGCTTTGCAAAAAAATCTTGATTTTTTCAATAATATATGATATAATGTGCAAGTAAGTGCCCAAATTCGACATACCAAAAGGAGATTGATATGCAAAACGGCAATATCGAAGTAAACTACAAAAACAAAAAACGCTACAATTACGCAAAGCGCCCCATTCGCCAACCGCTCTTCTTTGTTTGGCTGATTTGGTTCCTTTCCAAAATCATGCTCATTGGCAAAAAGTTTAAAATTGAAAAGGTTGGCATGGAGGGTCTCAAGCCCCCCTACATGATCCTTTCCACCCACCAATTTTTTATTGACTTTGAATTGACCGCGCTCATCACCACTCCCCACCGCGTTAACAACGTAGTGGCTCTTGACGGCTTTTACCGCCGCCCTTGGTTGATGGAACTCATTGGCGCCATTGGTACCCGTAAATACATCACCGACCTTGCTCTTATCAAATCCATTTATCATGTTTTGCGCAAAGGCGACGTGCTTTGCATGTATCCCGAAGCGCGCTACTCCCCCTGCGGCATTACATCCTATATGCCCGACTCTATGGGTGCGCTCGTTAAGCGCGCAAAGGTTCCGGTCGTTACCATTGTACACCACGGCAATCACTTGCACTCCCCCTTTTGGAACTTCCGCAAAAAGCGCAAGGTTCCGCTCCACACCGTAGCAACTCTTTCGCTCACACCCGAGCAGATTGAAAAAATGAGCGTTGCAGAAATCAACGAACACCTCAAAAATGCTCTGCAGTATGACGAATATAAATATCAAAAGGAAAACAACATTCTCATCACCGAGCCTTACCGCGCAGAAGGACTCCACAAAGTTCTTTACCAATGCCCTCATTGCCTCAAGGAGACCATGGCATCGGAAGGCACACACATCTTTTGCACCTCCTGCGGCAAAAAGTGGGAGCTTTGTGAAACCGGTGAACTGAAAGCCACCGAGGGCGAGACCGAATTCTCTCACGTTCCCGATTGGTATTTGTGGGAGCGCGAGCAGGTCAAGGCAGAAATTGAACGCGGCGAATATTCCTTCTCCGACGACGTAGACGTTTATACACAACCCCGTTGTTGGAAGTTCGACCACATCGGCCCCGGCAAGATCACCCATGATGAAGAAAACGGATTTGTTCTGACAGGTCACTATCGCGGTCAAGACTACCGCACACAACGTCTGCCCATTCAAAACAACAGCCTGCACATCGAGTACGATTGGGTTTACGTTAAGCCCTATGACTGCTTTGAAATTTCGGTAGAAAACGACTCCTTCTACTGCTACCCCACCAAGCAAAACGTCATTACCAAATTGGCGTTTGCAACCGAAATTCTCTATGAGAGAGCGGTTGAAAGAAAAGAAGCCGAAAGAAAGGCAATCTCCCAAAAATAATAACAAAAAGAACACCTGTATAACAGTTTACAGGTGTTCTTTTTTTATAAAGGAATATCCCGCGCTCTCGATGTACCCTCCGCACAGGAGGGATCGATCAGCGCTTTTGCTCGTATTGATTGTTGTTTTGCTTGTTTTGCTTATCGTTTTGTTTGTTTTGGCCTTGATTATTTTGCTTGTCGTTTTGCTTGTTTTGGTTGCAATTTTGGTTTTGCATAATGAGTACTCCTTTTTTGTTGTATTGGAATTACATACTCATTTTGCCCAACTTATTCGCTTTTATGCGTTCTCTCCGCATTGGATTGCCACTCCAAATGGTCAAGCAATGCATACAAAAAGGATGCAAATGCAACGGTGGATGCCACAACTGCGGGAACCGAGATCCACCAGAGCCACGGGTAATCTAACTGGAAGATGGATTCGAACGCCAACACGGTTGCAGATATGAAAAACAGAATGCGACACACCGTAATACGGCGGCCAAAGGATTTTTGCAATCTCGCGGTCGCGCGAGCCGAAAGCGCCTCGGTATCAGCACCCTCGTAGTGTTCAAAAATACGTTCTTCGACAAATTTGGAAAATAGGTTCAAAAGAATCCAAAACATGCCTGCGGCAAGAAAGGCCTGAGCCACCTGCAGGGTACGCAAGCCCAAAAACAGGCTATACGCGTCGGGGTCCCAACCGGAGGATTCGTAGGAATAATACTTTGTGTAATGCGCGTTGAGACAAAGCTCACCAATGCTGAGGAGGCCAAGCGCTCCGCAAAAAACAAAAAACGAACGGCGCAATTTGAGATCCTCGCCAAAAATAAGCACGCCAACGGCGGCAAAAATCGCACACAAAACCGAGGGGATCAAAATGTTTTCTTCAATGCAAACGTTGAGCATGAGCGCGGCGGCAATGGTGAGGAACACGATGCCAAAGCGCAAACGGCGCATACTGAGCATATCCCCTTGCGGCAGAATATCGCGCTCGTAACGCGCCTCGATGGAATCCATCATAGCCTTGTCGCGAGTGAACAAAAGAGTAAATCGAATAACACGGGTGATCCATACCGCAAAAAGAACGCTCAAAACCATTGTTGCGCTCACGCGGAAGAGCCACACAAACTGATACCAGTCAAAGGGGAGTTTTTCCACCTCATATTCAAATGTCGTCAAAACCGACATTTCGGGCAAGACCGAAAGTGCGGTGGTTGCCACCACAAACACGCCCGATGCCCTGCGCATACGCTCACAAAGATTACTATTGTGCTTTCCGTAATGAAAGACGGCAGAGCCCTCATGTCGCTCGGCAAGCTCCCAAAAACCTTTAAAGAGATCACGCCAAGCGGGGACGGCAAAATAGATTTGCGGAACCGCTATAACAAACGCGCAAAGAAGCACCATGGTGGGGATCTCCTGCGGGTTGAGCTTGGGTTCTTTTGCAAGCACGTTATAGACGTAATACTGCATCAAAAGTCCACCAATGTGGATCCATATCAGCGTTTTAAAACGCTTGAGCGCATCGGCAACCGAGGAGTTGAGGTCGGTCAAGCGCAAGAGAGCCACGCAAATGAGCAAATATCCAATGCAATCGGGCAAAACATCGTAAAATGCAACCACGGGGTTTGCTACCATTATCACACCGGGTATGAGCCAACCGAGTCCCAGCTTTGTTTTTTTCATTGCGTACCTCCCTTCCCGTCAAATCTTGACGTTATTTCTTCTTTTTCTTTTTGTGTTTTTTGGTTGTGCTGTTGTTGTTGCTTTGGGGTTTCTTTTCCATGTGGTTGTGCCAAAAAGCATCGCCATCGGCACGGGAATTTGCCTTGAGCTTATCCATTGTTTTGTTATAAGACTCACTGACGCGGTTGATCCACGCAAAGCGCGAGGGCTTGGGGGCAACCTCCTCATCGCCCTCGGCACAAATGTTTTTTGTGCAGCGCAAAAGGAGAACGATGTTGGAAATGATATAAGCAAAATTAAAAAGTCCCAAAGAGATGCTCAAATACGGCAGAACGCTTTCTCCGACAGAGGGCATATTGCAAAAGAGGAACAAAACACCCCAAATGCCAACCCCAAAGGTGTTATACATAGCATGAGAGGAAAGCTTGGTAAGGCCGACCTCAAGTGCCAATACGCGAGTGGCATACAGCATGGCAAAATGGAAAGCAAGTGTAATCACAAAGCTTGCCCAGGTCAAAACTACGGTAAGAACAGCACTCACCGATGCATTGACCACAAACCATGCCGAGAAGAAGTCCTGCCACAGGCGAAGAATGCCAAGCGCAAACACGCCTACGGCAAGCCACTTTGCAAAAACAAAGGAAACGTTAAAGCTGCAAAGATTGTGAATGCCCCAAAACATGAGCGCGGCACCGGCAAGGAGTGCCAAAGACCCAATGCCGATGGAGCCTGCCGTAATGGAGAGCAGATAGGTAATGACATACCCGAGCAATAAATAGCCAAATCCCATAACGTCCTCGCTTATCCGTTGCTTTGTCCTTGCGAGCGCATGCAGCAAGCCTTGTACTTTTTGCCACTGCCGCAGGGGCAAGGATCGTTACGTCCTACACTGTTGGCATCTCGAACAACGGTTTGACCCGATGCCTTTTTCACAACAACCTTTTTGGGGGATCTTTGTCCGCCGTCAAGGCCTGCAACAATGGGATTTGCTACCTGCACGCGCATAATAGGCTTGGGTTGCGGCACAACAGAGAGAATGGCTCTTGCCGTTCCCTGACGGATATCCTCAACCATAGCGTCGAACATATCGGCACCTTGAATGCGATATTCGGTAACGGGATCACGTTGTGCATAGGATTGCAATCCTACGGTGCTCTTGAGTTCGTCCATCGTGTCGATGTGTTCCATCCAAGCGGTGTCAACGTTGCGAAGAAGGATCGCACGCTCCACCTCGCGGAAGGTCTCGGCACCAAAGAGCGTTTCTTTTTCTTTGTAACGTGCAAGAACTCTTTGGACAAGCTCTTCTTCGATCTCCTCACGCTTGACGTGACGGAGCTGATCCTCGTCAAAGCGATAATCCTTTTCGGTGGTCAGCATGCCAAGGTAGTGCGCGCGCAGACCGTCAAAATCCCAATCCTCGCGATCGTCGCTGCCAAGATAGGTTGCAACCGCCGCCTCAACAGAGCCGGTAAGCATTTTTTGAATCGTTTCGGAAATATCCTCACCTTCAAGCACGTCGGAGCGTTGCTTATAGATGATGGTTCTTTGTTGGTTCATAACGTCGTCATACGCAAGGACGTATTTACGGCGCTTAAAGTTGTTATCTTCAATTCTCTTTTGCGCGCTCTCGATGGCACCCGAAAGGATCTTTGCATCAATGGGCATATCCTCGGGCATATTGAGTGCTCCAACAACGCCTTGCAGACGGTCGGTGCCAAACAGGCGCATCAAATCGTCTTGCATGGAGAGGAAGAAGCGAGACTCGCCGGGGTCGCCCTGACGGCCTGCACGTCCGCGCAGCTGGTTGTCGATACGGCGGCTTTCGTGGCGCTCGGTACCCAAAATAAACAAACCGCCTGCGGCACGTACACGTTCAGCTTCGGGTTGTACCTCGGCCTTATACTTTTCAACCAGCTCGCGGTAGATGCGTCTGGCCTCCATAACCTCTTCGTCATCCACATCGGTAAAGCCTGCACAAGCCGCAATGGCGTGGTCGGCAATGCCCATTTGTCGCATATCGGCCTTTGCCATAAACTCGGGGTTACCGCCAAGCAGAATGTCGGTACCACGGCCTGCCATGTTGGTGGAAATGGTAACGGCACCCTCTTTACCTGCTTGCGCTACGATTTGCGCCTCACGCTCATGGTACTTTGCATTGAGCACGGTGTGCGGAATGCCTGCGCGCTTGAGGCGGAGCGAGAGCTCCTCGGATTTATCGATCGATACCGTACCGACAAGCACGGGCTGTCCCTTTTCGTGACAAGCGCGTACCTGCTCGACGATTGCCTGATACTTGCCCTCGATGGTGCGGTAAACGGCATCGTTGTGATCTTGACGGATCATAGGCATATTGGTGGGAATTTCAACTACGTCAAGCGCGTAAATTTCTCGGAATTCGTTCTCCTCGGTCAGAGCCGTACCTGTCATACCCGAGAGCTTGTGATACATACGGAAGTAGTTTTGGAAGGTGATGGTCGCCAAGGTCTTGTTTTCCTTTTGAACCTCAACACCTTCTTTTGCCTCGATTGCTTGGTGCAGGCCGTCGGAGTAGCGGCGGCCGGGCATCAAACGTCCGGTAAAGGTATCAACAATCATAACACCGTGCTCGTTGACAACGTAGTCAACGTCGCGGTGCATACAGCCGTGCGCCTTGATCGCTTGTTGAACGTGGTGAGAAAGTGTTGCATTCTCGGCATCGTTAAAGTTTTCAACACCAAAGAACTCCTCTGCCTTTTTTGCACCGCGCGCGGTGAGAACGGCATTGTTTGCTTTTTCGTGAACGATGTAGTCGGCATCAATGTTGTCTTGGTCCTCTTTTGCATCGAGCTCCTTAACAACGTGCTTGCGCATGGAACGAACCAAACGGTCGGCACGCGCGTAAAGATCGGTTGCCGTCTCTCCCATACCCGAAATAATGAGAGGCGTTCTTGCTTCGTCAACCAAAATGGAGTCAACCTCGTCCACGATTGCAAACTCATGTCCGCGTTGAACCATTTGGTGCTTGTAGATGACCATATTGTCGCGCAAATAGTCAAAGCCAAACTCGTTGTTGGTACCGTAGGTGATGTCTGCGGCGTAAGCGGCTTGCTTTTCTTCGGGGCTTTGACCGTGAACAACAAGTCCCGTAGTCATGCCCATAAACTCATAAACGCGGCCCATTTCGTCGGCACCGACACGTGCAAGGTAATCGTTGACCGTGACGATATGAACGCCCTTACCGGTAAGCGCGTTAAGATATGCGGGAAGGGTTGCAACAAGGGTTTTGCCTTCACCGGTCTTCATTTCGGCAATACGGCCTTGGTGAAGCACAATGCCGCCCAAAACTTGCACGCGGAAGGGTCGCTTGCCAAGCACGCGGTCATCTGCCTCGCGAATAGCGGCAAATGCCTCGGGCAAAATATCGTCAAGGGTTTCGCCTGCGGCAAGACGCTCACGGAATTTGGGTGTCATAGCTTGCAGCTCGGCATTGCTCATTGCGCGATAGGTTTCGGCAAGAGCGTCGACTTGATCGGCAACTGCCTTGAGTTTTTTAAGTTGGCGTTGGCTGTAAGTGCCAAAAATTTTGGTTACAAGTGACATAATCAGTGTCCTTTCCTGCCGCGCCATACGCGCGCGACACGCGGGTGTTAAATACAGTTAAATTTATTATACTACATTTCAATGGCCAAATATATTATGATATTGTAAATTTTGCGCAAATGGCTTGCACATTGAGAAAAAATGTGCTATGATGTAGAAAAAAGAAACGATTGAAAGGTTCTGTTATGGCCAAAATCAATATTGTACTCCACGAGCCCGAAATTCCGCAAAACACGGGCAACATTGCGCGCACCTGCGCCGCAACGGGTGCGGCATTGCACCTTATTCGCCCCCTTGGCTTTGCCATTGATGACCGCAAGCTCAAGCGCGCGGGGCTCGACTACTGGCATCAACTTGACATCACCTACTACGACGGTCTTGAGGATTTTTATGCCAAAAATCCCGAGGCAGAGGTTTATTATTTCAGCACCAAAGCGCCTCACCTCTACACCGAAATTGAATACCCCAACCCCGTTTACATTATGTTTGGCAAGGAGACCAAGGGACTACCCGAGGAGCTTTTGCACAACAACCCCGACCGTTGTGTCCGTCTGCCGATGCGCGAAGGCTTGCGCTCGCTTAACCTCTCCAACTCGGTGGCGATCGCCGTTTATGAAATTCTTCGTCAGGGCAACTTTGAGGACCTCAAAATTGCAGGCGAATTGACACAGTTCTCATGGGAGGAATAAAAATGAACGACAAAACCGTACTCGTCGCCATGAGCGGCGGTGTCGACTCGAGCGTTTGCGGTCTTCTTTTGCGCAATGCAGGCTACGATTGCCGCGGTGTGATGATGCGCCTCTTTTCCCCCGAAGACATTCTCTCAAACGCTCCCTGCGCCGACAAAAATGCCGAAGCCGATGCCGCAAGAGTGGCAGAAGCACTCGGTTTCCCCTTCTCCGTTCACGATTTTTCGGGCGAATTTCGCCGCGAGGTCATCGATTATTTCATTCGCACCTACGAGATGGGCGGCACGCCGAACCCGTGTGTGCAATGCAACAAGACAATGAAATTTGGTGGTCTTGCCGCGCTCGCAACCTCAAAGGGTTGCGACATGATTGCAACCGGTCACTATGCGCGCATCACAAAGGATGCCGGCGGCAGAAGCCTTTTGACCTGCGCCACCGACAAATCGAAGGACCAAACCTACGTGCTTTGGCAGCTCTCGCAGGAGCAGCTCTCTCGCACTCTTCTCCCCCTTGGAGAATTGACCAAGGCAGAGGTGCGCGAAATTGCCGAGGCCAACGGTCTTTGCAATGCACACCGCAAGGATAGCCAGGATATTTGCTTTATTCCCGATGGCGATTATGCCGCTTTTATTGAACACGTAACGAAAAAAACGCCCAAACCGGGCAACTTTGTTGACCTTGAAGGCCACGTTCTCGGTCGCCACAAGGGTGCCATTCGATACACGGTTGGGCAGCGCAAGGGCCTTGGAATTGCCCTCGGTGCCCCTGCCTACGTTTGCGCCAAGGATATGCTCAAAAACACCGTAACGCTCGGCAAAAACGAGGACCTCTTCCGCAACACGCTCACAGCTCACGAAATCAACCTCATTGCTACCGATAAGCTGACCGCTCCCATTCGCGCAGAAGCAAAAATTCGCTACTCCGCTCAACCTGCTCCCTGCACCGTGGAGCAAACCGACAACGACACGCTCACCGTTCGCTTTGACACCCCTCAACGTGCCATCACGTCGGGACAGTCTATCGTCCTCTACGACGGCGACACAGTCATTGGTGGCGGTATTATAGAATGAGTTTTTGTGGGGGAACCCTTTTTGAGAAAAGGGTTCCCCCACACCCCTTCCCAAAAACTTTCGCACAGTAATTATCTAAATAAATTCGTTAGAAAGTAAAAAAAAAGACGCTCACCGCAGTGAGCGTCTTTTTTGTCATTATTTTTGTTTTTTGTTTGCGGAAACGTCTATAATTTTGATTTTTCTTTTTTTGCCAAACAACATGCTGGCAGGAGTAGACAGAATGCCGCCGATGATCCAAATGATCCAAGTAATATCCCAACGGTGTGTTAAAAAGCTAACACCAAGATAGATTGCCAAAACGATAAGCCAATAAACGTCTCCAATCAGTTCAAAGCGTGCGACATTCTTCTTTTGTTTTTCCGCGTACTCTTCCAGCTGCAAAAGCTTTTGGTAGGCACCACGCAAAAAGCAGGTGCGAACGATGATGAAAACACCGATGGCGACAAGCAAAAACAAAATGCAAAGACTTACGATCAAAAGAATTTCGTTGTTGGGATACAAGCATCCTAAAAGAACCAATTGCAAAACAGCAAGCATGCAAAGTAAAATACCTGTTGTAATGCGCAAAAGCTCTTTTTTATTGTTGGCCTCATACTCTTCGTTCAAACTTTTCTCAAGTGCTTCGGGAAGAACCAAAAGGTGCTTCTCCAAATACTCATACTTGGAAAGCGACGCGCCCGTAGGGATGAAAATAGCAATCGCCGTACCCACGAATACAAACAGCATTACCAAACCGCACGCGGCCGCAACGCCCTCTGTAATATAAGCCCCCGCCTCTAAAATGCCTCCAAAAACAAAGAAGAAAACAGGTGACAGAATACAAAGCAGCACGCCAAGTGCTATGCGCGGGCCCGCTTTTTTAACAGCGGCAAGGTATTCCTCTGCCTCGGGGACAGTCACCTCACGCGTTGGAATTGTCTCTTCTTCAATGATTCCCTCTTCGTCTTCATCGTTTTCTTCGTCCTCATCGGCAAAGTCGCGAATGGGCTCACTTTGCTCTGTTGTTGCATCCTTTAATAAATAGTCGGTCGACACACCAAAGAGCGTGCTCATTGCCACGATCTTATCGAGGTCGGGGTTAGATGCGCCCGACTCCCATTTGGAGACCGATTGGCGAGAGACGTTCAAGCGCTCGGCAAGCTCTTCCTGCGACCAACCACGGCTCTTGCGTAAATTGATGATTTTTTCTGATAACATTGTCAACACTCCTTTCGTGTTCTGTGCTGTCAGTATAGCAAAATTTGGTCGGTTGCACAAGCAATTCGACTTGGAAATTTGTCAACCAACGGTTGCATTTTGCATTTTTGCCTCAATTTTGATTGAGTTTTTGCAATACGTTATCAAATTCCGCAAGGTCGGCAATTTCAAACTCGGGGTTAATGTTTTCTCTTTGACGGTGATGCGGATTGAACCAACAGGTGTGCATTCCGGCATTGATGCCGCCTTGAATATCCGACGTCAGGCTATCGCCAAGAATGATGGCCTCCTCGGGATTATACCCTGCGATCTGCCCTGTGGCGCGCTCGAAGAACTCGATTTGCGGCTTGTCGGCACCGAGCTGTTGAGAAAGGAAAATATCCTTAAAATAGCGTCCGATGCCGGCGCTTGCAATGCGGCTGGTTTGCACAATGGTTGTGCCGTTGGAGGCAATATAGAGGGGATATTTGCGAGAGAGTGTCATCAGCAGTCGCGGTGCGCCATCAATAAAGAAATGGCTCTCGCTCAAGTTCTTTTCATAAAGGCTTTGTGCCACGTTGGGAGAAACGTTCATGCCAAGCTCTAGGAAGAGTTGGCGGAATCTGCCCGTGAGCACCTGCTCGCGAGTCAGCTCTTTGCGTTCAAGTGCCTTCCAATGTTCGCGGTTGATTTCGCTGTAACGTGCAATCACCGCGTCGGTGGGATCGACGTTGAGCGACTGCAAGGTTTTGCGGAGTGCCACCGCCTCGGAGCGGTGAAAATCGAGAATGGTATCGTCAAGATCCAAAAAAATAAATTTGATCATAGGTCTCCTTATTTGAGTATGACGTTTTCGCGTCCGAGCAGCGCATAGAGCTGATTTAAAAGGTAAGGTGTCAGCGCAATGCCCTGCGGTGTGGTTTCGTAACGCTTTTCGTCGGCGTAGAAGAAGAATGCGGGAAAATCACCCTCAAGAATTTCAAGCATGTTTTGCGCTTTGTAGAAAAGCTCGCACTTGTTGTTGGGAACGCGCAAGAACAGTCGCTTTGCATCCTTAATAGAGGGTGCCGCAGGAGCCGCTTTTTGCTCTGCTTGAGGCACTTTTTGCGCATACGTGGGCGCTTTTTCTTCAGGTTTTTTCACTTTTACAATGGAGGGATCAAATCGGTTGTTCTCAACCAGTTCCTCTACCGATTGCACCAAAAGCTTGGCGTCCTCTTCCTCGCGCAAAGAGACAGTTCCCCGTACAAGCACGGCGCTGTCGCGCACGAGAAGGGGCGAGAGCTCCTCAAAAATATTCGGGAAAACGATGCATTCCATCTCGGCGGTGCGGTCCTCAAGTGTAAAGAAAGCCATTCTTTTGCCGTTCTTGGTTCCCTTCACCGTAACGGAGGTGATAATGCCCACGGTCTTCATTGCGGCGCGGTCAACGGGGTCTGCATCTTCGCCGACAGCCATGGATATGGGATCGAACTGCAGCATTTCGGTGTGGCGGCTGTATTCGTCAAGCAAACTGCCCGAAAAATACATTCCGGCGGCTTCTTTTTCAAGCATGAGCTTTTCGCGAACGCTCAATTCGGGAATATCGGGATATTTGACGGCAGGTGCCTCGGTGCTGACCTGCCCCGGCATAGAGAACATATCGAGCTGACCCTCAAGGTTATCTCTGCCCTTTTGTGTTGCGCGCTCGATCATGGCATCGTGAACCGCCAAAAGCTGACTGCGGTATTTGCCAAGGCAATCGAATGCGCCGCCCTTGATGAGTGCCTCGACCATGCGGCGGTTGAGCTCGGATGCCGAAAGGCGTCCGATAAAATCATCAAAGGAGGTGAACTTTCCGTGTCGACGCTCTGCGAGGATGTGCTCAAGAAAGTGTACGCCCACGTTTTTGAGCGCCAAAAGTCCAAAGCGAATATCCTTGCCCGAGGTTGAGAAGGTCATACGGCTCTCGTTAATGTCGGGAGGAAGCACGCGAATGCCGCGCGAATTGCACTCGGAAATATATTCGGCAACCTTTGTTTGGCTACCGAGCACACTTGTGAGGAGTGCCGCCATGTACTGTTGCGGATAGTGGCACTTAAGATATGCCGTGCGATAGGAAATGATAGCATATGCCGCCGCGTGCGACTTGTTAAAGGCATAGTTTGCAAAGCTCTCCATATCGGTAAAGAGCTGCTCGGCAACAGCGGTATCCACGCCTCTTTCCTTGGCACCTGCAACAAAGCATTCACGCTCGGAGAGGAGCACGTCCGCCTTCTTTTTAGACATTGCGCGGCGCACGATATCTGCATGTCCAAAGGTGTAGCCGCCAATCTCGCGGAAGATGCTCATAACCTGTTCCTGATAAACCACACAACCGTAGGTTGAGCGCAAGATGGGTTCGAGCGCAGGGGTGACGTATTTCACCTTATCGGGGTTGTGTCGGCACTCAATAAAGGTAGGAATGGAATCCATCGGGCCCGGACGGTAAAGCGCGATTGCCGCAATAATATCGTCAAGGCTTTCGGGGCGCAAATTGGAGAGCATTTGTCTCATGCCGCCCGATTCCAACTGGAAGATGCCGCTTGTTTTGCCCTACGAAATGAGCGCAAAGGTGCCGGCATCGTCAAGGGGTAATTTTTCAATGTCAAAATTCGGCTCACTCTCGCGGATCATTCCCTCTGCATCGTGCAAAATGGTGAGATAGCGCAAAGCCAAAAAGTCGAATTTGAGAAGTCCCAAGGAAGCAACCGTATCCATATCGAACTGTGTTACAACGGTGCCGTTGCTCAGCGATACGGGCAGATAATTGCTAATGGGTTTATCGGTAATAACAACGCCTGCGGCGTGAACCGACACGTTGCGCGGCATGCCCTCAAGCGAGCGTGCCGTATCAACAAGGCGGCGCACCTGCTCCGAGCTTTCGTAAAGCTTTTTGAGTTCGGGCAGAGACAGAGCGTGGTCGATGGTCATGTTGAGCTCTTGCGGAATGGCACGTGCTACCACGTCAACGTCGGCATAGGACATGCCAAGTGCACGTCCTACGTCGCGGATAGATGCTCTTGCCGCCATGGTGCCAAAGGTGATGATTTGCGAAACGTGGTCGGCACCGTATTTGCGGGTGACGTATTCGATGACCTCATCGCGGCGGTTATAGCAAAAGTCGACGTCGATATCGGGCATGGTAACGCGTTCGGGGTTGAGGAAACGCTCAAAGAGCAAATCAAAGCGAATGGAATCCACATCGGTGATGCCGAGTGCGTATGCTACAAGGCTACCCGCTCCCGAACCACGCCCGGGACCTACGGGAAGATCCTTGCTTTTCGCATAGTTAACGTAGTCCTGCACAATGAGGAAGTAATCTGCAAATCCCATTATCTCAATACCGCCAAG
>JAGBSQ010000208.1 GCA_017631775.1 Clostridia bacterium
CCGTAAACGAGGAAGCCGCCGGGAGCCTTGGTAAGAATCGGGATCTTGTAATTTACAAGGAAGGGGATCTCAATACCGGCAAAGGTAGCATTGCCGATGACCTCACGCAGAGCCGCCATCAAAACAAGAGCTACAAGGAAGCCGATACCCATGCCGACTCCGTCGAGTGCGGAGTCAAGCACGGTATTCTTGTTTGCATACATTTCGGCTCTGCCGAGAATGATGCAGTTTACAACGATGAGTGCGAGATAAACACCGAGCATTTTGTAAATGTCGGGCAGGTATGCTTGCAAAAGCATTTGAACAGCTGTTACAAACGCTGCGATAATAACGATATAGCAGGGAATGCGAACCGAATCGGGAATGATCTTACGAAGAGCGGAAATAACCACGTTCGAGCAGATCAAAACGATGGTTGCCGCAATACCCATAGAGAATGCGGAAATAACAGAGGTGGTGGTTGCCAGAGTGGGGCAGGTTCCGAGAACGAGAATCAAAACGGGGTTTTCCATAATGATTCCGCGAAGAATAATTAAGAGTTTATTTTCTTTTGTCATTATCCTTCACCTCCGTTTTCGGTCAGTTTTTCAAATGCGGTAAATGCCGCCTTAATTGCCTTTTGGTAACCCGCAGTTGTGTAGGTTGCGCTTGCAATTACACCCTTATCGGTGTTATCGGGGGCAATTTGATCTGTCATATAGTCGGGATGTGTTACGGTAATTACGATTTCATCGGCAGAAGAACCTCTGTATTGATCGTAATATTCCTCGGTTGCACATACGTCGCCATATCCCTTGGACTCTTGATGAGAAACCGTCAAGCAGTCAATGATCTTGCCCTCAGCAGAGATGGAAAGCTTGATTTGGATGGGCGTCTTGTTTCCGTATTCGAAGCCGGCTTGATAACCCTTTGCTTCCAAATCGAATACATAGTTGCCGCTCGCAGTAACGTAAACCTTCTTTACAATCTTTGCATCAACGCCCTCGGGGAGCTCGGTGATCTCGGTCACGGTGCTGTTCTCAATAACGGTGTTTGCCGCAAGAACAGTTGCTTCGTTTGCATCGGGGGCAGCTGCAAGAGTGCCGCCTGCCTTAACGCCAACAAAGGTTTCGCCAATAACAAATACTCTGCCGCTGTTGTCCTTTGCAACGTAAACGGCATCAACACCTTCAACAACCTCGGTTGCAAACCACTTGGTAAATTCTACGCCCGTGGTACCGAGAGCGGTGTTGCAGTTGTCTTGCAAAATTTGCTCGGGGGTTCTGGTGTCAACCTCTCCGCCGTTTGCAAGAACAAAGGATTGGAGCGCCGCCTTAACAGCCTCGCCATAAGCCTTGGAGGTCAGGGTTGCACCGGTAACAAGATAGGGAGCAAAATTGTCAAGATCCATACCCTTGTAGGAGCCTTCGGTTCCTTCGAGGGAGGGGAATACCAAAGCATCGTAGGAGTCGGTTTCTTGGTCTGCGATTACCTTGGTGCCAACGATCTTTCCTTCGGTATCAATACCGATCAAAATAATCAAGCCGGCGCTCTTACCGGTTACGTTTGCTTGAAATACGAATCCACCGTCGGCTCTGTAACCTTTGGTAATGCTTGCGGGGTAGGAGTCGTCAAGGGTGATTTCTTCAAAGTTCTTGCCTTCGGGCAGAACCACAAGGAGTGCCTCGTTTGCGGCGGCGTTTTGTGCGCTTTCAATGATGGGTGCGGTAATGGAGTTGATCAGGGAAAGCAAGAGGGCCACAACAATGCAAATGCAGCCAAGGACGAGGGAGGGCATAATGTTCTTCTTCATAATCATTTACCTACCTTTCCAAACGGCTTTTTCGTGCACATTTTTTCAATGTAGGGGGAGAGAATGTTCATCAAAAGAATTGCAAAGGATACGCCTTCCGGATAAGAACCCCAGAAGCGGATGAGAACGGTGATAATACCGCATCCAAACGCAAATACCATTTTGCCAAGGGTGTTGATGGGGGTGGTGGAGTAGTCGGTGATCATAAAGAACGCCGCCAAGATCAAGCTGCCGCCAAGCACTTGGTAAAGTGCCACGGTCAGGTCTTGCTTGATGATGAGAGAAAGCAGGAATACGGTTGCAATGTAAATGACGGGAACTTGCCACTTGATAACGCGGCGAACGATGAGGTAAATACCGCCAAGGATGAGTGCGAGTGCCGAGGTCTCACCAATAGCACCTGCTCTGTTACCAAGGAACATATCAAGAAGGGAGGGAAGCTCTGCATCGGTGCCGAGCTTGATGATCTCAAGGGGAGTTGCGGTTGCAACAAGGTCTACGCCGCCAAGCGCGGGTGCGGTTGCACCGCCAATGCTTGCCGAAAAAGCAATGATCAAAAATACTCTTGCGGTAGCTGCGGGGTTTGCAAAGTTGCAACCAATGCCGCCAAACAGACACTTAACAACCACAATCGCAAATACAGAGCCTACGATGCAGTGGAAGATATCTGCCTTTGCGGGCAAACTGAGAGCCAAGATCAAGCCGGTTACAACACAGGAGAGATCGGTTACCGTTTGTTCTTTTTTTACGATCAGGTTAAAAAGGAACTCGGAGAGGACTGCGGTACCTACGCAAACCAAAATGGTGACGAGTGCCTTCATGCCGAACAAAACGGTTCCGGCAACCGCTGCCGGGAGGAGCGCGATGATAACGTCTCTCATAATGCTCTGTGTAGAGTCTTTGGATTGAATATGAGGAGCCGTTGATACGATTAATTTTTCCATTATCTATCTCCTTACTTAAGTCCGGCCTTGTGAGCCTTGTATTCTTTCAGGGAATTTTTCGCAATACGAATGGTTTCGGCAAGGGGACGCTCTGCGGGGCAAACGTACGTGCAGCATCCGCATTGCATGCAAAGCTCAACCGATGCTTCGTCAAGCAAAGCCATTTGCTCGTCAACGGTGTCAGCCTTAAGCGCCTTTACAAACGCTGTGGGGTTGAGGCTGTTGGGGCAAGCCGATACGCATCTGCCGCAATGAATACAAGCAGTTGTCTTTTTGCCCATAGATTCCTTCTCGGTCAGGGCAACAATGGCGTTGGTGGTCTTAATAACAGGCTCGGAGAGCTCGTTGAGAGCATGTCCGGTCATGGGGCCACCCATGATCACTTTGCACTTGGTTTGGGTCAGACCGCCTGCAAATGCCAAAACGTCTTCGGTAGAGGTGCCAAGGGGAACGATTGCGTTCATGGGGTTTGCAACAATGCTACCGTCAACGGTAACGCAACGCTCAACCAAAGGCATACCGGTCTTAACGTACTTAGCAAGAGAAGCAAGTGTTGTCACGTTGATCACAATAATGCCGACGTCTGCAGGGAATTGACCTTCGGGAACAACAATACCGGTGGTGTTGTAAATCATGATCTTTTCTGCGCCTTGGGGGTACAAAAGGGGCAGGGAATGCACTTTAACGGTTTTGTCGTTCTTTGTCATGTCACTCAGCTTTTGAATGCATGCGGGCTTGTTGGCTTCAATACCGATAATGTATTGCTTTACGGTTGGGGCAACAGATTGGAGGAGTTTGATACCCTCGCAAACGTATTCTGCATCGTCAAGCATGGTGCGAGCGTCGCTTGTGATATAGGGCTCGCACTCGGCACCGTTGATGATAACGGTATGAATGTTACCCTTTTTCAAAGCCGCAAGCTTTGCCGCGGTGGGGAAGCCGGCGCCGCCCAAACCGACAATACCGGAGTTGAGGGCAGCATCTACAAGAGAATCCACGTTGGTAACGGCAGGGGGAACGATGCCCTCAAAAGGAGTCATTTGGCCGTCGCTTTCAATGCGAATGGCTTGTACTACCTTGCCGTTTACCGTGAGAAAGTCTTCAATTTTGATTACCTTACCCGAAACCGATGCGTGAACAGGAGCGGAAACTGCACCCGAAGCTTTCGCAACGAGTTGGCCTACGCGAACCTCATCGCCTACCTTAACCACAGGGGTTGCAGGTGCGCCGATGTGTTGATCCATAGGGAGCAGGACCTGTGCGGGAGAGGTCATTTTGACGGGCGCCATATCTGCGGTGTTCTTGCGGTGAGGAACGTGCAGGGTGCCCAAAAATTTTCTTTTGAACATAATTCTTTCCTTTTCATTTCGTTTTGGAATGATTTTGAGAAATAAAATGTCTTACTAAAACAAAATGTTTTAGAGCATTGTCTACATAATTATACACTAAAATATAATATATGTCAAGGTTAAGGTCGAAAATAGCGATTGTTAATCATTTACCAAAGAAATACCCTCTGTCATTTTTACGGTCCCGTCTGCCAAAACCCAAATGACATCTACACCTCCGATTTTTTCGATAAGGGCGCTTCCCTCTTCATAGCTCATGCAAAACAGAGCGGTAGAAAGGGCGTCTGCAAGTCCGCTATCCTTTACAAAAACAGAGACCGAGGTGAAATATTTTGAAGGCATATTGGTGTCTTTATCGATGATATGGTGGTATTTTTCGCCATTTGCATAGTAATATCTCTCATAGTCACCCGAGGTTACAAGCGAGATATCTTTAATGGAAACACGGCAAACAAAGCTCTCGGCTGATTCGCGGTCGGGATTGGTAATTCCCGTAACCCAACTGTTGCCGCTGACCTTGCTGCCAATGGTGCGAATGTTGCCGCCAAAGTTGAGCACATATGCGGTAGCACCGCGGGAAATGAGGAGCTGTGCCGCCTTTTCGGTGGCATATCCCTTGCCAATCGCACCTACGTCAAGTCGCATTTGTGCATCCGCTAAGTAGACCGTTCCCTCCTCTTTGTTGATAATGAGGTCGTTGATATTGGTGTGCTTGGCGGCCTCGGCAAGCGCTTCGGCAGAAGGAACGGTTGCATTTTCAGAGTCATCTGTCGCATCCTCGCGAGCATCGTGCCAAAGCTTCAAAACAGAGCCCATGGCAACGTTGGTCTCCCCGTTCGTAAGAGTGTAGATCTCCTTGCAATAAAGCAGAAAATCAATCAGTTTTTCATCAACCGAAACGGGAGCAATTCCCGCATTTTTGTTGATGGTTTTGATGTTATTGACGCCCGTATATTCATAATAGATGTCAAAAAGCTGATGGTGCTCTTCCAAAAGCTCGCGCACGGCTTCGCAGTTGGCGGCAAACTCTTCGGGGGTATCTCCCTTATAGGAAAAAATCGCAGAGACGGTATCAAAATACTCATAATATGATTTTACCTGCGACGGAGGATCCTGCTTTTGCGGCTCCTCTTGGGGAGTGCAGGCGCTAAAAGAGAGTACAAGTATGAAAAAACAAACAAAAAGAGATAGAATTTTTCTGATTTTCAACTGATGTCAACCTCCTGTTTTTGTTATCG
>JAGBSQ010000209.1 GCA_017631775.1 Clostridia bacterium
ATTTTTCCCTGACGCTCGATGAGCTGATGGGCACCTCCAGCGGTACGCGCGATACAGAATCGGCTTACCGCCATTTGCGCGCGCGCAAGATGGTTCCCGTAATCGGTGTCATTCGCGCAGGTCGCCCGATTGTAACAGATGAAACTATGCTCGGCCACGAGTTTGCCGACGTTGATGACGTTGAAGAATATTTTTATTTGGAAGTTTGCGGCGACAGCATGAAAAACTGCGGCATTGTAAACGGCACCTACGTGCTCTTTCACAAACAGCAATATGCAGAGAACGGTGACATCGTTGCCTGCTTGGTAGACGGTGAAAGCGCAACTGTCAAGCGCTTTAAAAAGGAAAACCGCCGCATCGTCCTCTCCCCCGAAAACGAGGACTACTCCCCCATTCTCCTCTCCCCCGAGGATTTTGAAATTGGCAGAGCGCGCATTCTTGGCGTTGCCATTGAGGCAAAAACAAAATTTTAACCCCCAAAAAGGAAGTATCATTTTATGATTGCAATCAGCACAAACGATCTTTCCTTTGCGGTGGGAACGAACGTTATATTAGATAAGGTAACCTTCTCCTTAGAGGAGAACGACAAGCTCGGCATTATTGGTGTCAACGGCTGTGGCAAGTCTACCCTTTTGCGCCTCTTAACGGGTGCCGTAGAGCCAACCTCGGGTGAGGTCTACCTCTCTCGCGGCAAAACAATGGGCATTCTCACACAGGACGGCGCATTTGACTGCGAAAATGAAGAAGAAACCGTAATTGAGAGAATGTACCGCTCCTTCCCCCGTCTGCTTGAAATGGAAGAACGCTTGGCCGTTCTTGAAAAATCTCTTTCGGGCGGCGATGAGCGCACCATTCACGATTATACCGAACTGAACGAAAAATTTGTAGAGGCAGGTGGATTGGAATTCCGCTCAAGATGTGCATCTATCCTCGCCCGTCTCGGCTTTGATAAGCTTGCCTCCGCGCAACCCGTGGCAACCCTTTCGGGCGGCCAGCGCACAAGACTTGCGCTTGCCGTTGAGCTTGCTCGCGAGCCTGATATTCTCCTGCTCGACGAGCCGACAAACCACCTTGACATTGAAACGCTTGCATGGCTTGAGGGCTTTCTTGTCTCCTACCCCAAATGCGTAATGATCGTCTCCCACGACCGTTACTTTTTGGATAAGGTGACAAATAAAACGCTCTCGATTGAGCATCACCGTGCAAAGCTCTACCGCGGGGGGTATACCAAGAGCATGGAGCAACGCCGCATCGACCGCGAAATTGCCGAAAAGCATTGGAAGAACCAACAAAAAGAAATTGCGCGCCAAGAGGCTTACATTGCACAACAGCGCGCATGGAACCGCGAGCGCAACATCATTGCCGCCGAAAGCCGCCAAAAGCTGCTTGACAAGATGGAGCGCGTCGAACGCCCCCAAAACGATCCCCGTGCCATTCGCATGCGATTTGATGAGGCAAGCACCTCGGGCAATGACGTGCTTGAGGCAAGAGGCCTTTCGATGGCGTTTGGCGAAAGAAAGCTCTTTGAGGATATTTCGTTCCTTATTAAAAGAAGCGAGCGCGCCATGATCATTGGCCCCAATGGCTGTGGCAAATCCACGCTCATCAAAATCATTTTGCACAAGCTCTCTCCCACGGCGGGTTCTCTTACCGAGGGATACAACGTGCACGTTGGCTACTACGATCAGGAAAACCAAAACCTTACACCTGAGAACACGGTGCTGGACGAGCTTTGGAACGCCTACCCCACCAAAACCGAAACCGAAATTCGCAACACGTTGGGTCTTTTCCGTTTTACGGGTGAGGACGTTTTCAAAACCGTTAGCGTTCTTTCGGGTGGTGAGAGAGCGAGATTGACACTTTCCAAGCTCATGCTCTCGCAAATGAACCTCTTGGTGCTCGACGAGCCGACAAACCACCTCGATATCGATTCGCGCGAAGCGCTTGAAGCAGCGCTTGAACAGTTTGAGGGCACGATTGTAACCGTCTCCCATGACCGTTATCTCATCGAAAAGCTTGCATCGCGCATTCTGCAACTCAAACCCGGTCGCGCCTTTGACGGTGACCTTTTGGACTACCGCGTGGATCACACCGGTCACGCGTTTAGCGAGTTTGAAGCCTACAAAAACGCGCGCATTGCTGAATTTGAAGAAAAAGCGATTGTTTCTCCTTCCCAAAGCGCGCAAAGCTCCAACAAAGAGCAGTATCTCAAAAACAAGCAGGCTACCGCCGATGCGCGCAAGCGAAAAAATTACCTTGACAAGCTCCGCCGCGAGTGCGAGAGCATTGAGGGCGAGCTTGCCGCCATTGAAGAAGAGCTCTTTGGCTCTGCCGCCGCCGATTATGTGCGCGCCGCCGAGCTTGACGAACGAAAAAATGCACTTGAGGAACGACTGATGGAAATTTATGAAGAATTGGAGACATCAGAATGAAACGAAAAAAGAATAGAAACGTAGGGCTCATTGCAAAGTTCCTGCCCTACTACAAGCCCTACCTCGGCATTATGGCATTTGACCTGTTTTGCGCCGCGCTGACCACCGTTTGCGAATTGGTGCTGCCTATGGTCGTGCGCACCATTACCAATGCGGCATCGGGCGAGGACCTTGCAACGCTTACCCCCAAGCTCATTTTGGGAATTG
>JAGBSQ010000210.1 GCA_017631775.1 Clostridia bacterium
GGTAGCGACCTTTCCGCTTACCTCTACGGTCTCCAAGTAGAACTGAAGGCTGGTATGAACACCATCCGCATCACCCTTGCTATTAAGGAAGATGGTTCTGCAGAATTCACCAAGAAGGCTTGGCACTTTAGAAACCTCTACTTTGCAAGATACAACTGCGAAGTTGACGGTCACATTTGGGCAAACGGCGTATGTGCTAACTGCGCTACTCCCTGTGAACACACCTACATCACCAGACCCGATTCCTACACTCCTGCAAACTGCAGCGAAGATGGTAACAAGATTTACGCTTGCACCACCTGTGGTTTTGAAAAGGTAGAAACCATTGCTGCTCTCGGCCACAAGGCTGGCGAAGATGGCGTTTGCACTCAATGCGAAGCATTCGAACTTTATGACCTGAAGTGGAATGACAACTTTGCATTCTTTGCTAACCGCGCTCCCGCTTCCGACCTTAGCCCTTACAATGGCTGGTCTGCTACCGACCTGATCAAGAGAGAAGAACTTTCTAAGGAAGCTGTTCTCGTTATCACCGGTGGTTACTTCATGCTTGAAAGACTTGTTGATGCAAACACCACCACCGCTCGTGGCGGTCAAGTAAAAGGTCCCCAAACCATTCTTCTTAATGATGCATGGTGGGGCAACTACACCCTCTGGTCTATCAGCTGTGGTACCGGCACTAAGGCTAACATCAAAATTTGGGTTCCTGTTGAAGGCGCTACCGTTGAAACTCACCGTCACACCTACAAGGTTGTAGAAACCACCGCTCCCGGTTGCTTCACCGCCGGCCAATGGGATCTTGCCTGCTCTTGTGGCGACACCAAGATCGAGCAAGTTAACGCTCTCGGTCACACCCATCCCGACCTCACTAAGAGCGACAAGTGCCTTGTTTGTGGCGAATTCTGCTCTTACCCCGTAGTTAACACCTTCGATTACGAAGTAAACTACCTCGCTCCCACTCTCCCCGAAGAGTTTGATAAGGCCATCAGCGTTACCGCTATGGACGCTATCAACAACCCCAACAACAAGAGAGGCACTGACTACATCTACTATGATGAAGTTGTTAACACCTCCGGCGGCCAACGTTTCGCTAACCCCGATCCTTTCATTAGTATCTACGTTATGGGCAACGAAGGCACCAAGATCGAATTCGTAGTTAACGTTCCCGAAACCGGCATTTATGAGTTTGCTATTCACACCAGAATGTCCAGCAGCACTCAACGCGGCTTCAAGGTTACCACCAACGCTGGTACTCCCAACGAAAAGGTAAACAACTTTGACTTTAAGCTTACCGCAATCTCCACCAACTCCGTAAGAGACCACGAAAACACCAAGTCTGCATACCTCTACGGTTCTTCCTACAAGCTCGAGCTCGTTGCAGGTCCCAACACCGTAACCTTCAGCCAAATCACTGATGAAGTTTGGATCGCAGGCGGCGGCGCTAACAACATCTACCTCAGAGAAATCTACTTCAAGAAGGTAGGCGATTTCACCGCAGCTCACGAGCACACCTGGTCCGAGACCGTTCAAGATGAAAAGGCAGCAACCTGCACCACCGACGGTTACAAGTCCTACAAGTGCACCGGCTGTATCGCTGTTAAGAAGGACGTAATTAAGGCTACCGGCCACGTTAAGGGCGATCTCCTCCTCTCCCACGATCCTACTTGTGCTTCTCAAAGAGAAAACTTCTACAAGTGCACCGCATGCGAAGACGGTGTTATCGTTGAACTCGTTCACACTCCCGCTGAAAACGCTCGTCTCAACCACAGCTTGGACGAAAACAACATGTGCACCAAGTGCCAACAAAAATTCAAGGTTCTCGACCTCGGTTGGACCGCTGGCAAGTACTGGGATAACCAAGACATTTACGCTCTGTACACCATGAAGGAAGATGCAACTCTCGCTTCCACCAAGGTTCTCACCATCAACGAACTCCCGATCGGCGCAATCATTAAGGTTGCTAAGGGTTACGACGGTAAGATCGACGGTTGGGATCAATACCGCAAGGGCCTTGACAACAACAACGAAGGCCGCGACGGCATCAGCTCTTACGCAGCTCGCAACTACTGGAACGATAAGGGCGCAGAGTTCACCACTCAATTGGATCCCGGCACGGGCGCTAAGTACCGTTACTTCTACTTCACCGTTAAGAGAGAAGACGGTAAGCCCATCACCGCTGAGGAACTCGCAGAGGCTCTCGTAGTTCTCGTTCCCGCAAACTAATTATTAACCTAAAAATTAATAATTTCTTGCAAAATTACGCAAGGCAACGGCTTAGCCGTTGCCTTGCTCTTTTTTTGTAGGACGTGTATCGAAAAAACGTAAAAAAAGCCGCCCTTTCCTTGGAGAAAGGGCGGCTTTTTGTTATGTTTGAAAGATGATTTTAAGGCTTGCAGGTGCCGCAGGGGGTATAGCCGTCGGCAATCATTTGTTCGCGAGTTGCGGTAACGTCGAGTCTGTTTGCTTCGTTCATTCTGGAAAGAGTAGAACAAGTGGGCAAGTGGAACTTTTTGCTGCTCTTGTTTGCAACGTAATCCATGGGCTCACCGGAGGGAGCTTGTGTGTTTTCTTCACCCTCGGTGCCTTCTTCATTTTGGCCTGCCAGGTTGCTTTTGCCGGTCATATAGTGGATTTCGATGCCGGGCTCTACGTTGTAAACGAATACGCAGAAGCAAATGCCATCGCCAAGGTCTTCAACCGACCAAGCTTCTATCAAAACGCCGCGGGCAACAAGCTCATTGCCAACAAAAACGGGAGTTACACGGTAAAGAACGTGGTTGTCTGTTTCTTTAATATAGTCGGCAACCATATCCTCAAAGGGCTTCATGCCTTTTTGGTTGAAGGTGTGGGTGCCGGTAATGAGGTTCTTTTCGTTTGCATTCTCGCCTGCAAGCTGCCAGCCAATGAGGTGAGAACGGTTGTAGAGGTACTCGCCGGAAACAATATCATAGGATGCTTGCACCCAACCCGAGGGGGTAACACTGTTGAGGTTGCCTCTGTTGCCGGTGGGCATCAAGTCCTTGCCAATGCAAGCGTAAGCCACGCCGCAGCGGCCGAGGGTATCGAGGTCAGAGTAATTTTCAAAGGAATCGGTGTTGTGCTCTTCTTGTGTAAAATAGGGGACGTTGTTGTTGACCGCTACGTAAATGTCCTTCGAATAAGCAGGGAGCTTGCTGTAATCAAAGGGACCGGTTTGTGAGGGAACGTTTTGTGTGTTGTCGGCCGCGGTTGTTTGTTCGGGGGGCAACGTGGGCAGGAAATTGCAAGAAGCAAAAAGTGTTGCAAGCACCAAAAGCAGTGCGATCAGGGCGAGGCGGGAACGTTGAAGAATTTTCATTTTTTCCAAATCTCCTTTTTGATTTTATCGTGCGAGGAGCCTGCAAATTCGCAGCTCTCGGCTAAAGAGAATGCCGACGTGTCGCAATCAAAGCGAACGTCCGAGGGGTAAAGGCGGTTCCAATGATAAAGGATGATCTCATCACACTCCGTCAAATTTGGGGGCAGGGGAGTATCTTCCACAAAGCAAAAGTCGTCCTTTCCCGCGCTCATGGCAGGGGCTTGGGCAATGCGCAGTGTGGGGCAATCCTCGCCAAACAAGGGAGCCGAATAAGGGCTCACCCACAAAATGGAGTCTTTCACGTGGCGTATCATATCGGCTATGAGAACGCGATCGCGGCTTTGTCTGCGGCGGTTGAACATCATGCCGCCGGCATCATCCAAACAAACTATCAGCTTCACACCGTTTCTCCTTTCGGTTTTGTTGAGTTTATTATAACACGCCAATCGACAAAAAGCAACTCTTTTGCCAAATTTTGAGGAAGATAAAATTTTGCGGTCTTCTTGACAAATTTTCTTTTTTGTGGTATAATAATTTTCGCAATGACGAAAAAATGATTTTCGCGAAAACGAAGAATATAAAAGGAAGGAGAGGCGACGATGAATTTTCTCAAAATTGAAGAAATTGCCGCAAGATGGGGAGTCTCCGCACGCGCGGTTCAAATTTTGTGCAAGGAAGGAAAGATTGCGGGAGCCGAGCGCTTTGGACGCGCTTGGATGATCCCTGAGGATGCCGAGCGCCCCGCCGACCGCCGCACCAAAGAGGGCAGAGCCCTTGACGAGGAGGCACAGCCGCTCCCTCGCAAGACCCCCTTTTTGTATATGACAGAACTTTACAGCACCCCGGGAACGGCAGACCTTGCCGCCAACACGCTTGCAAATCATCACGAAGCAAAGCTGCTTTTTGAGGCGGAGATCGCGTATGCGCGCGGTGAGATCGATAAGGTGTATGCCAATGCAAGCTATTTGCTTGGCAAATGCTCCAATTTTTTTGCGGTCATTTCTGCGGGCATGCTCCTGGCGCAATGCGCCGTTTGGAGAGGTGACCTTGAGCTTTGGCGTACGGCAAAAATGTATATTTCCGAGGCGCCTGCCAAAACCGACTTCGACCGCGACCTTATGATGTTTGCGATCTGCGCGGTTGATATTATGCTTTATAACGTTACCGACTTCCCCGAATGGTTCCGTTTGGGCTGTTTTGAGCCGTTACATAAGGATGCTTTGCCTGCTGTACGCGTATTTTACGCCAAATATCTCTATACAGCGGCATACGGTGTTGCTACGGGAGAGTTTTTTGTAGAGGGCATGGAGGGCCTTGCCCTGATGCGCATGATCCCCAGCGCCATCGAACCGATGATTTCGCAGGCACGTGCCGACGGATCGTTGGTCTCGGAGATCTGCCTGCGCATGAACTGTGCGGCCATGTATCACAACGGTGGCGATGACGAGCAGGCCATTCGACATCTTGACCGCGCCATCGAGCTGGCACTGCCCGACAAACTCTATGGCATTTTGGCAGAACACTCCCGCGTTATGGACTCGCTTTTGGATGAGAGAATAACGCTGATCGATCCCGAGGTGGCAAAAACGGTCAAATCTCTCTATCGTACCTACAATGAGGGATGGTCGCGTATGAGCGGAAGTGTACGCGGCAAAACGCTTGTCACCACGCTTTCCACAAGAGAGAGAGAGGTTGCAAAGCTTGCGGCGTTCGGCATGAGCAATGCACAAATTGCCGAAAAGCTGCATATGTCGGTCTCGGTCGTCAAGCAATCCATTCGTGTTACAAGCGAAAAAACAGGAATGTCGCGCCGCGAGTTTGCAAAGGTCCTTTGAGTTTTTTTCTGTTTTTTTATACTTCAAAACCCCTGCCGGATATGCCAAACATATCCGGCTTTTGCTTAAAAACCAAGAAAAACAACAAAAAATAAGACCTAAAAAAGTGATTTTAGGTAGTACACAAAGGGCAAAAATTCTGCTATACTATTGTCACGGGCGAAGAAAGTGGACGTTCGACGCCCAAAGGCGCAATCGTGCAGCGGATTTTTTGGTGTTTTCTCTGCACGATGCGCGCCGCCATCAAAATGCGTCCACCCCCAATTTTAACAATATCGAGGCTGTTTCTTCACCCTTAACGGCCTCAACAAAAGCCTCGGGATTGTTTTTTTCACCCTTTCACTACAATCTCCGGGGCTTTATCTGTGTAAACCTTCAAGAAAGGAGGAGAGCCGATGTACAAAAGACTTTTAAGACACAACCGACTTGAAGAAGACGGCCCCAAAGAAGGCGATCTTTACGCGCGCATCGAGCACGCGGGTCACACGTTCGATCTGTATTACGGATATTACGAAGAATGTGACCGTCAAAACCCCATGGTACGTCCGGTTCCTCTCTATCCCGATTTTCTCAAGCATCCGCAGTATGACGAAAAGGGACGCCCCTTTGTAACCGAAATGCAGGATTGCTGCCCCTATTACGTTGGCAACCTTCGCGATGACGGCTGCTATGGCTGCGGACATTACTGCCGATTGATCGACTTTATCGGCATTTGCACCTGCGAGGTGCGCAGATTGGGACACTACACCGAAGATATGGAGATCAAATAACCCAAAACAAAAATAAAAAAGACGGCAACGAATTTCGTTACCGTCTTTTGTTTTTTATTAAAATCAAGCGTCCTCTTCCATGGGGTATTTGGGCTTGGGCAGATTCCAACGCAAAAAGGATGCCAAAAAGCGCAGGGTAATTACCACAATCGCGCCGGCGATGGAGGCAAGGAGAACGTCATCGAGAAGAATGCGAATAGCAAAAGCGACCACAGCGCCAACGAGCGAGGCGCAGGCATAAAAGTGTTTTACAAAAATCTTGGGCATATTCATAGCAAGCACGTCGCGCAAAACGCCGCCGCCAACGCCGGTGATCACGCCCAAAAAGACAGCGGTAAAAAAGTTGGGGTTCTCAATGCTGTTAAAGCAGGCGTTTACACCAACCACGGTAAAAACGCCAAGACCGACAGAGTCGGCAATCATCAAAGAGAGCGCCTGAACCTTGTGCTTGTTGCGCGCAAAAAACTTTTGAATAAAGGGCAAATAGGTAATGGCGGGAATGGCGAGACCGAGAACAGCCGGCAGGGGATTGACAAACGAGGCAGGAGGCGTAGCGCCAAGAATCAAATCGCGAATAATACCGCCACCAATTGCCGTGGTCATACCGAGTACACACGCGCCAAAAATATCCATTTCCTTCTTCATGGCAACCAGCGCACCCGAAAGGGAGAACGCGATCACACCGATGATTTCAAAAACAAAAAAGATAGAGTCCATAAAAAGCTCCTTTTTAAACAGATAAAAGAGTTACGCTAACAGTATAGCACACCAACGGACAAAAAGCAACAAGAATTTTTACAATCTGTAAAAGAACAGATACAACCAATACCACAAAATCAACTAACGCGTTATTTACTTTTGTTTTTTTGCGTGGTATAATTTTGTCAAAGCGTAATTTTTGAAAAAATTTCATTCATTTACCAAAAAAGAGCAAACCTTTTTGCGGTTTATGACACTATATATGTGCAACCCAATGACTGTTTAGAGAGGAGGAGAGAGCAATGAAAAAACAAAAGGAAGAAAAACAAGAGAAACAAGAAAAGAAAAAGATCAACTGGAAGCGCACGTTTCAAAACAATGTCTTTATGCTAAAACTGATGATCAAGGCGTGTCCCGGTGTGTTCATCCTTGATTTGATCTGCACGATTTTGGGTGCGGTTCGTTCCTTTTTGGCAGGAACCTACCTTTATATGTACGCGCTCAATGCTCTGCAAGAGGGCATTGAGTTAAAAAAGATTTTGATCACCCTTGGCGGATTGATTATCTTTTCGGTATCGGAAATGCTCTTCCAAAATCTTGCGGCGTGCTATTTCAATATTAAGTATCACACGGTCAACGCCTATTTCCAACAAATGATGCAAAAGAAGGCGGTTGAGGTCGACCTTACCTGCTACGAGAACGCCGAATTTTTTGACACCTACATCAAGGCGGCGGATGAAGCAACAAACCGCGCCTATTCCGTTATGAACAACATTACAGGTGTAATTTGGGTGCTTATCAATGTCGGTGCCACAGGTGCCTTGATTCTTACCATCGACCCTGTATTCATCCTCATCGCGCTCGCGCCCTTCCTCTGCACGCTAATCATCGGCAAAAAGCGCAACCGCATTCGCTACGATTACGATATGCGCAACAAAGAGGTTGGCAGACAACGCGACTACGTGCGCCGCACCTTCTACCTCAAGGATTTCTCCAAGGAAATGCGCTTGGGCGAAATGTGGAAGGTTATGTACGGGCGTATGCGCTCGAGCATTGCCGAAATGAAGGATATCGTTCGCAAATACGGCTACAAGGTAATGTTCTTCCGCTATTTGTATGACGTTATCTACAACGTGTTGGTGTATTCGGGAACGGTTCTCTTGGCATCCTTTAAAACCTTGGTGCTCAAAAACATGCTCCTTGGCGATTGCTTTGTGGTTATCAACTCCATCACAAACGTTGCGGGCAACATCAACTATATGGGCAACGTGTTCCTCAAGCTTGATGAAAACTCGCTCTATGCCGAAAATTTGCGCAAGTTTTTGGAGTACGAGGTGCGCATTGCAGAGGACGAAAACGCACCCGCTGTTTCCTCTTTTGAAAAGTTGGAGCTGAAGAATTTGACCTTCTCTTATGAAAATCAAAAAACGCCTGCGCTTGCAGACGTTAGCTTTAGCGTAAACGTTGGTGAAAAGATTGCCATCGTCGGTCACAACGGTGCGGGCAAGACAACCCTGATCAAGCTCTTGCAACGCCTGTATGACCCCGACGGGGGCGAGATTCTTGTCAACGGTGAGAATATCAAAACCTATCGCCTCTCGTCCTACCGAGCACTCTTTGGCACGGTGTTCCAGGATTATTGTCTCTTTGCAACCACGGTTGCCGAAAACGTAATGATGCGCGGCAACATCACCGAAGAGGATAGAGCCACCGTCAAGGATGCTCTTCAAAAAGCAGGCATTTACGAAAAGATCGAAGAGCTGCCCAACGGAATCGACTCTACCGTAACGCGCGAGTTCGATAAAGAGGGTGCTATGTTCTCGGGGGGTGAGGCGCAAAAGATCTCGATCGCGCGTCTCTTTGCGGGCGGTCAGGAGATCGTCATTATGGACGAGCCCACCTCGGCGCTTGACCCGATTGCCGAGCAGGAAATGTACCGCAATATGTTCGAGGCGTGCGAGGGAAAAACGGTTATTTTCATCTCTCACCGACTTTCCAGCGCCACCATGGCAGACCGCGTATATCTGTTTGAGAACGGACGAATCATTGAACAAGGCTCGCACCGCGAGCTGCTTGCTATGAACGGCAAGTATGCCGATATGTGGCACAAGCAGGCAGATACCTATCTTGATAAAGAGGAGGTGACGGCATGAGCAAAAAGATAAAAGAAAAGAAGCAGAAAAAAGAAAAAGCAGAAAAGAAAGAGCGGCACAACCCCGTACGTGTTGTCAAAAACCTTTGGTTTATGCTGCAATTCGTGTTCAAATACACGCCCGGATATGCCGTTATCACCGTTGTAGAAGCGCTTGGACGCGGTGCTTCGCACGTTATTGGTATTCTCTTTACCAAGTACATCTTTGACGCCATCGAGGCGGGAACCGACTTTGGTGAGGTTCTGTTTTGGATATTGCTCGTTACGGGCTACAACGCCGCGTTTGAACTCTTTAACAAATGGCGTTACGACGTTTTTGTACCGCGTGTAAAGCTGACCTTGCACGAGACCATCCAAACCGAGCTTTACAAAAAAGCGCGCGAGCTTGACCAAAGCTGCTATGATGATCCCGAATTCTACAACGATTTCATTTGGGCGATTCGCGAGTCCGACGGACGTGTGGCGCACATTGTGGAGTGCTTCAGTATTATGATCAACCGCGTCACATCCAGCGCGGCGGTGCTTGGTCTGCTCGCCTCTATGGATCCGGTGGTAACACTCATTCTTCTTGTAACTGTTATTCTTGGCTTTGTGGTAAAGAGTATTCTCAACAAAATCGGCTATAAACACAATGTTGAGGCAAATCCCATTTGGCGCAAGCTTGGGTATTTCCGTCGCGTGTTCTATATGCCCGATTATGCCAAGGAGCTGCGCTGCGGCGGCATTGCCGAGCATTTGCAAAACGAGTATCGAAAAACAAACAATCAACTCATCGCCTGCAACAAAAAGTACCAAAAGAAGTATTTGTTCTTTTGGATCCTTTCTGACCTGCTTGTCTATCTCTTGCCATCGGTGGGCATTACAAGTTACTTGGTGGTGCGTTATATCACCGATGCAACTCTTTCACTGGGCAGCTTTTCGGCAAGCATCAGCGCAAGCCAAAAGCTCTATTATACCCTTGACGATATCGGCAACTACATCAATAAGTTCCACGAGCACAGCCTTTATATCGAAAAGGTCAAAACTTTTATGCAATACGAGCCCAAAATCAAGGGAAGCGTGACCGAGGTTCCCGCATTCGAGTCTTTGACTGTCAAAAATCTCGATTTTGTCTATCCCTTTACCAAGGACGAGAAAAAGACCCTGCAGGGTCTCAACCTTGAAATAAAGAAAGGCGAAAAGGTTGCGTTTGTCGGCTACAACGGTGCAGGAAAGACCACGCTCATCAAGCTTTTGATGCGCCTTTACGATACCACGAGCGGTGAAATTCTTTACAACGGTCGCAACATTACCGACTTTGACCCCGAAAAATACCGCGAGCATATCGGTGCGGTGTTCCAAGACTACAAGGTTTTTGCGGCAACGGTTGCCGAAAACGTAATGGGCGGCGAGTACACAGATGCCGACGAAGAAGCAGTTCTTTCCGCGCTTCGCGCCGCATCCTTTGAGGAAAAACTCAAGCAGTTGCCCAATGGTATCCATTCACAACTCACAACCGAGTTTAGCAAAGATGGCGTAGGACTTTCGGGCGGTGAGTCGCAAAAGATCGCCATCGCGCGCGTGTTTGCAAGACCGTTTGAGCTTATCATTATGGATGAACCTTCCTCGGCGCTCGACCCGATTGCCGAATATGAACTGAACCAATCCATCCTCCAAAACGCGGAAGGGAAGACGGTTATTTTCATTTCGCACCGCCTTTCCACCACACGCATGGCGGATAAGATTTATATGTTCGACGGCGGGGAGATCGTCGAGAGCGGCTCTCATGATGAACTGATGGAACAGAACGGCAAGTATGCCGAAATGTACCGCGTACAAGCCAAAAAGTACAAAACAGCCTCGTGAGGGGATAAATAAAAAATGAAAAGCGGCACCTTTCCGGGTGCCGCTTTTTGTTTCGGATGGTAAGGGATTCAGAACCAAGCCTCGCTTATCAGCGAGGCGCAAATTTACTTGACGGCAGAGAGCCGTCATTTTGCAAGCAAAACCGCAAATTCGCCACGGGCGCGCATTGCGCGCATGAGGTTTCTCAAAGCACTACCATCTAACAAAACACAAGGGGACACCAACCGGTGTCACCTTGTGTTTTGGCGGAGGGTGTGGGATTCGAACCCACGTTGGCGTGAGCCCAAACGGTTTTCAAGACTTATCGCCTATGCCCAAACGGATCAAAAAAGGAAATGCATTGCTCCGCAAACAGATGTCCAAGCTTGATCTCGCTGAGCGAATCGTAGTGCGCGATGTCGGGCTCGTCCACGGGCTCCTCGGTTACCGAAAGGCCGTGCTCGATCGTGTTGATGACTGTGTTGATGGGAGAGGAATCTGCAACCGCCTGCTTGGATTGGTTGAGTTTGATATAATGCTTCCAAAAGAAAGAATCGGCTATGTAAGCATCCACAAAGGCGATGCCGTCACGGGAGGCATAGGGGGCAAATTCTGCGCGAATATCCTCAACAAAGCAGCTCAAATTTTCCTCATAATCAATGGCGTGTTGCTCTTCAAGCGAGTCGGATTCGCCCTGCATCCAGCACATTGCCTCAACCGATACGTCGTATCCCTTCAAGGTCAAATATTCCAAGCTGTTCGCGGCATATTCCACAAAGCTGTTGTAAAGGGGACCGACCTCGCCGCCCGCCGAGGGGGAGCGCCATTGCTCATAAAGGTTGGTTCCGCCCCATGCATACTTAATGATAAAGAAGGTTTGGTCGGGGAAGGCTTCGTTCAGCTTTTCTGCCAAACCGAGCTCGGGGCCAAAATATCCGCCCCACTCACCCTGGCATGCCTCGCTTGTTACAAAGCCGTGCGACTCGTTTGTGGCAGATGCAAAATAATTGATGTAAACGTTTTCAAATCCGGTCGCATATTTTTCATACTGCTCGGGGGAAACGTTTTTTTGCAAATATTCATCTCTGCTGCAGCCTGCGGCATTGGATTGCCCCGCAAGAAAAATCACCGTTGCCTTTTTTCCAAACCCGTAGGGAACGGTATCATGCAGGCCGGTTGCCGCTATTTTTTGATAATGGTTTACAATTCCCCAAGCGCACACGCCTACAATCAACACCAGCAAGACGGAAAGGGAAATGATGATACGCTTTTTTGTTTTGTTCATAAAATTCACCTCTTTGTTAGCATTATACCACAAAATGGCGGGTTTGTCAAACGATAAAAACGCCCCGAAACCACCAAAATGAGTGATTTTAGGGCTAAAAAGCAAAATCCCATAGCCGAAATTGTATCGACTATGGAATCTTTTTTGGTTGCGGGGAGGGGGAGGAAACCACATGGTCTTGCCAAATTCTCTGCGGAGAGTTCGAGGTCATATGGCGCAAGCCACTTCACGAGCAAAAAGAAAAGCAACCCGAAATGGGTTGCTTTCTTTTTGGTTGCGGAGATGGGATTTGAACCACATGACCTCCGGGTTATGAGCCCGACGAGCTACCAGGCTGCTCTACTCCGCGATATTGTTTTATCGGTCCCTTGGTGCCGGTGACCGGGATCGAACCGGTACGATGCTCTCGCATCACGGGATTTTAAGTCCCGGGCGTCTGCCTGTTCCGCCACACCGGCAGGTAACACCAAGAGACTGCGTCCTTTCGGTTCGCATTGCTTATTATAACACACCCCCTTCCTTTTGTCAACCCCTTTTTGAAAAAACTTTTCATCTTTTTTATGTTTTTTCATCGACTTTTTTCATCACGTGTCGCGTTTTGTGGCACTTTAAACAAAAAACATTGCTCAAACTGTCGGTTATGTAGAAACCGCACCGAGCACATTGACGGCAAAAGAAAAATATGGTATACTTGAGGTAAGGTTTATAAATACCGTGTATTTATACCACCAAACCAAAACACGGAGGTAACTATGAAAATCAGGCAAATCGTGCAACTTGTAATTATTGCCATCTTGGTTACAGCACTTGTCATTGGCAATGTGATTGTCTTTGAACCTCAAATGGCATCTAACATTACGGGTCTTCAGGCATACTTTGAGGAAGTCTTGGGCTTCCATCCGTTTGCCACAAGCAGCAACACGATCAACGAGGCAAGAAAAGGCGGTCAAGAGCTTTCCGAGCAGATCATCAAAGAGGGAAGCGTTCTTGTTAAAAACAACGGTGTTCTTCCGCTGAGCGCCGATGAAGTCTCGCAGGTCAACGTATTTGGCCACGCATCCATCGACTGGGTATACGGCGGTTCTGGCTCCGGTCAAGTTCTCCCTGAGAACAACAACCCTGCCGAGAACATCGACTTTTTGAAGGCTTTGGAGCTGTACGGAATTCCTTACAACCAAAGCTTGATCTCCATGTATCGCAAATTTGCAGCTCCCTTTGGCGACATCGGCTCCATCAATAACAACTACGATGCGTTCTACCGCTTGGCAGAGCCCAGCATCTCCGACGCCAATTACTACACGCCTGCAATTTTGAACGAGGCAAAGAGCTATTCCAACACGGTATTCGTTGTTATCGGTCGCCATGCGGGCGAGACCGAGGACCCCACAAGAGTTCAGTACAAGGTCAACGCATCTTCCGCAATGGATAAATCCCGTCACTATTTGGAGATCTCCACCGAAGAGGAAGAGATGCTCAAGTACGTTGGCGCAAACTACGAGAACGTTATTGTTATCGTCAACTCCACCAACGCGATGGAGCTCGATTTTGTCGATACCATTCCCGGTATTGATGCATGCCTTGTAGTAGGTGCTACCGGTACACAAGCCGCAAAGGCGATCCCCTCCATTCTTTGGGGCGAGGTATCTCCCTCCGGCCGCTTTACCGACACCTATGCTTACGATATGGCAAGCAACGTCAACTTTAAGCGCACAAGCGCTGCAGGCATCGGTCACTACACGGGTGCCTCGGATATGTACCCCACGGGCGCCGGCAGCAACGCAGGCGGAACTCGCCGCGATGCTCCTGCATTCATCGATTACATCGAAGGTGTTTACCTTGGCTACAAGTGGTACGAGACCGCTGACGTTGAGGGCATTTGGGATAAATATTCCCGCGAGATCCTTGATGAGAACGACAACAAGATTACCGTAACCGGCTACGATAGCGTTGTACAGTATCCCTTCGGCTACGGACTTTCTTACACCACCTTTGAGTGGACAGTAGAAGCACTTTCCATTCCCCAAGGCTCCGAAATCAATCGCGAAAGCGAAATCACCATCACCCTCTCTGTTGCCAACGTAGGCGACGTTGCAGGTCAAGACGTTATCGAGGTTTACCTCACCCCCGAATACAAGAAGGGCGAAATTGAAAAGGCACATGTCAATTTGGTTGCCTTTGCAAAAACGGGCACCATCAACCCCGGCGAAAAGCAGACCCTTACCATTACCGTTGACGTAGAGGATCTCGCATGCTACGATGCATACGACCTCAACAACAATGGCAACAAAGGCTACGAGCTTGATGCAGGCTCTTACCAGCTCAAATTGATGACCGACTCTCACAACGTAAAGACCGTTGACTTCACCGGCGGCGCAACCGATGCAGAGGGCATCATCACCTACAACGTATCCACCACCATCAACTTCCTTGTCGATAGCGTTACCGGCAACCCCGTAACCAACAAGTTTACCGGCGAGGATGCGATCGACGGCGTTAGCCTTGACGGCAGCGACAGCGGTCAGAATATCGGCTTTATTACACGTGCGGCATTCCCCGATCCTTACGAGATCGCTGACGTTGCCGACCGTGCAATGGCAGACAACGTAAAGGAATTCAACCAATACACCAAGGCGCAGGCAAGCGAATGGGATAATGCCGAGGTAGATATTTTCGGCAACCCCGTTAAGAGCAATTCTGTTGAGTGGGGCAAGAGTGCAGGTCGCATTGAATACGAAGGCATCGTTTACAACCAAAGCGGCAACGCAATGGTTTACGAAAACGGCAAGATTACCGAGCTCGGCTTGGTTCTCGGATCCGACTATAACCATCCCCTGTGGGACGTTGTCCTGAGTCAGATCACCCTCTCCGAGGCAATCGAGCTGATCCACGCGGGCAACTTCGGTAATGCGGCTATCCCCTCTGTTGGCAAGCCCAAGCTCACCGACCACGACGGACCTTCTCAAGTACGTTCCTTCAATGCAGGCGCGGCACGCGGAACCGGCTTCCCCTGCTCAACCGTTCTCGGCCAAACCTGGAACCAATCTCTCGCTTACAGCTTTGGTATCAACTACGGTAAAGAAATGAGCGTTCAAGGTATTGCAATGGACGGTACCTACGGCTTTGGCGCCAACCTGCACCGCAGTGCTTGGGGCGGCCGTAACTACGAGTATTTCTCCGAGGACGGCTTCTTGGCAGGCACCATGCTTGCACAGCAGGTTCGCGGTCTTACCAACACAGGTAAGTATTGCTACCTCAAGCACCTCGTTCTTTACGAAACCGAGCACGAGCGCGACTCTATGTACACATGGTGCAACGAGCAGGCTCTGCGCGAGATCTATCTCAAACCCTTTAAGAAAGCAATTCAAGATGGCGGATGCGTAGGCATCATGTCCTCTTACAACCGTATCGGCAACGTTTGGACGGGCGGTAGCGAAGCACTCATTCAAGGTGTTATCCGTAACGAGCTCGGCTTCTCGGGCACGGTCGTTACCGACTACGTAGACGGCTGGTCTCAAAAGTTTATGTCCATTGAGGATGCTGTTCGCGCAGGCGGTGACATCAACCTTGGCACAAGAACAAACGTGCTTGACACCGGCTTTGACGATAGCAACCGTATTCAAAATCAGGCAAAAGAGGTTTGCCACCATGTTCTTTACATGTTCCTCAGCCCTCTTTATGCAAATGCCGAATACAACGAAAGTGACGACGTAGAGCAAATCACCGTAGGCGCGGTAATTGAGCCTTGGCTCTGGTGGCGACTCGCGGTCATCGATCTTGATATCATCGTTGGCGTTGCTTGTGTTTACTGGCTCTACTTCATCTTCCGCAAGGTGATCGTAACACACAGAAAAAAGAGGGAAGAAGAGGAAATGATCGAACCCGACGATGCGGACATCGAAGTGGAAGGAGGTACCGAGGCATGAAAAAGAATATAGCGAAGATTATAGAAATCGTTTTGCTGGTTGCCGGCATTCTTTTGGCAGCTGCCTTTGTAGTTACCATTCCGCTCAACTCCTACAACGATTACGTTGCTTACCTCGAAAACCTGGTTGAAATGAGCAAACCGGAACCCAAGCCGGTGCTCGAATCCCTTACCGTATCCTTAAAAGAAGGCGTACAGTACTTTAAAAACGACTTGGCAGAGCCCAAGGCAGACGACTTCTCGGTGCTTGCAAACTACACCCTTGAGGGCGTTCCTTACAGCGAGGAGCTCAGCGCAGGTCAATTCACCTTTGTGGCCGAAACCGATTTTTATGCGGTTGGCGGTGATATTAAGTTCACCTACAAAAACAAGAGCGAGACCTTGCACATTGACCTGATTCCGGTCAAGATGCAAACCTTGAGCATTGCACAAAACCCCTACACGGTCAAGTATCAAACCGGCTCCACCTTTAGTGCAGAGGGCCTTATCATCAGTGCGGTTTACAACGATGGCTCTGCAAAGATCATTCCTGCAGAAAAGTACGTTGTCAACACCACAAAGGCGCTTGCCACCACCGATAAGGCTGTTTCCGTCAGCTACACCGAGGGCGGCGAGACCTATACCCTCGAGGTTCCGATCGGCGTTGTAGACGTTCTCGATAACGGAGCGGTCACCAAGCTGATTTTGGCGGGCGATGCTATCGTTCAAGCGGGCGATAAGCTTTCCAACACCCAAATGGAAATCAATGCCGTTTATGAGAGCGGCAACAGATTGCCTCTTGCAAAATCCGAATACACCGTTTCGGGCGGCAGCTCGATTGCAAAGCTCGGCAAGGCATACACCGTTTCGGTATCCTATGCTAAAAATCCCAGCATTTCTCTTTCCACCGGCGTCCTCGTTCGCACCACCGTTCAAGGTGAGGACGGAACCATTGTGGGCGGTAACAGAAACACCGAAACCGAGTATGCGGTTGTAGACGGTGTTATCCAAAACCTCGGCACCAGCGTTTCCTTTGCAGGCAACTTTGGCGGCACGGTTCTCAAGGGTGGCGAAGGTTCTCTTACCATTACGGTCAACTCCGAAACCGCTACCGTAGGTAACGTTACCATGCGTTGCGGCAACAGCTATTGCTGCTTTGTAAACGGTGCCAACAAAAATGACGGTTACCGCATGCTGCCCTTGCAAATCAACACCATTTTGGACCTTACCGTTAACGGCAAAGAGGTTGCAATTCCCGATAGCGTCGTTCTCAGAGGAACCGACATCAACAAGGATTACGCACCCCTGTACGGCATTTACTACGAATTCACATTCGAGAATATCGCGCTCGAGCCTGGTGCCAACACCATTAAGGTAAGCTTTAAGCCCAGCACCGCAGGCGCTATGAACTGCTGGAACGAATCTCCCTCCACCATGAACATCGACTACATCAACGTAGATACTGTCGGCAGCAACATTCCCGACAATTACACCTTCGATACCATCGAAATCTCTCCCAACTACTCGGTAGCGGTTGGCGGCAAGCTCACCGACATTAAGCCTCCCGTTATTGCAATTTTGGCAGACGGAACAAAGGTTTTGGCTCCTTCCAACCTGTTCGATTACTCGGTCAGCGGCGGAGCACCCGGCGTAGCAACCACCAAATACGGCAAATACACGGTTACCGCAACTCTCAAATCCAACCCCTCCATCAAAGCGACAAGAGATATCGAATTTGTTGGCATTAAGGTTTTGAGTGCAAAGGTTCAAAGAGAAAATGACAAGGTCTATTACGTATTCGGCGGTGAGGCATACGGATACACCGCAGAGGACCTGATCTTCTTCGATAATGCAACCATGTACGATATTATTGCCGAATTTGGCGAGAGCACCTTCACCTTTAAGATCGACGTTACACACCTGACCCCCGGCGCTACCATTTACCCGCACTTGAGAGTAAAGGGCAACGTTTATTATAACGGCGGTGCTAACAACAACGGTGACATTCGCGGCATGGGACTTACCTTTGTCAACGGTCAAAAGGTTACTCTCGGCAATCAAAATTACACCATTGTCAAGGAGTATGAAATGCCTGTCCTCAAGGTAACGGCTGCAAGCTAAACACAAAAAAATCAAGGCCCATCCCCACGTTGGGGGTGGGTCTTTTTGCCCCCCTTGGAACGGGTTTTAAATTTTATCTTGCAATATGCAAGATAATGTGGTATAATAAGGGCAGACTTTCCCGTTTTTTTCTAAAACAGACCAACACGGAGGTGCCACTATGAAAGCACGTGAACAAATACAAAAGCTCACAAAAGAGCAAAAGGCCGCACTCCTGCAGGGTAAGACCGTTTGGACTACCTATGCATTTGCGCATGCCGATATTCCCGAGATTTTTCTCTCCGACGGCCCTCACGGCCTTCGTAAGCAAGCGGGTGCTGCCGACCACCTTGGCCTGAATGCATCTGTTCCCGCAACCTGCTTTCCCACAGCGGCAGGCATGGCAAACTCTTGGAACCTTGAGCTTGCAGAGGAGCTTGGTCGCGCCCTTGGAGAAGAGGCGGCGGCAAATGACGTACACGTTGTTCTCGGCCCCGGACTGAACATCAAGCGCAGTCCTCTTTGCGGCCGTAACTTTGAATATTTTTCCGAGGATCCTTACCTTGCCGGCAAAATGGCGGCAGCATACGTCAAGGGCATTCAAGCCAACGGCGTAGCAGCTTGCCCCAAGCACTTTGCCGTCAACTCGCAGGAGCTTCGCCGCATGGCAATGGATTCTGTTCTCGATGAGAGAACGCTGCGCGAGATCTATTTGACCGCGTTTGAAATTGCCGTAAAAGAAGGCAAGGCCAAAACCATCATGTCCTCCTACAACCGCGTAAACGGAACATATGCCAACGAAAACGAGCACCTGCTTGGCGATATTCTTCGCCGCGAATGGGGCTTTGACGGCTTTGTTGTTACCGACTGGGGAGCAGATAACGTTCACACCGACGGTGTGAGAGCAGGCTCCAACCTCGTTATGCCTGCACCGGGTGCCGACTGTGCGCTCGGCCTTTTGAAGGATCTTGAAGAGGGCAAAATCGACGAGAGCGTTCTTGACGAGCGCTTAGCAGAGCTGCTTGGTGTTATCAATTCCACCTCCGAGGCAGTTGCAAACGCCCCTAAGAGCTTTGATGCGGATGCACACCACGCGGTAGCACAAAAGTGTGCCGCCGAGAGCATTGTCCTCTTGGAAAACGATGGCGTTCTGCCTTTGTCGGCATCTGCAAAGGTTGCCGTCATTGGTGACTTTGCAAAAACGCCTCGCTATCAAGGCGCAGGCTCCTCGCAGGTCAACCCCACAAAGCTCGATAACCTTTACGATTGCCTGACCACAGCAGGTGTTGAAATTACCGTATACGCGCAAGGCTTTGACCGCCGCAACCCCGCCCCCAATCAAAAGCTCATCGACGAGGCGGTAGAGGTGGCAAAGGGAGCCGAAACGGTTTTGCTTTGTGTCGGTCTTGATGAGATCCTCGAATCCGAGGGCATGGACCGCTTGCACATGGAATTGAGCAAGTCTCAGCAAGAGCTTATCAAAGCGGTTTGCGCGGTCAACAAAAACGTAATTCTCGTTCTTTCGGGCGGAGCACCTTTCGTAATGCCCGAACGCGATCTTTATCGTGCCGCTATCCACGGTTATCTTGGCGGTCAAGCAGGCGCGGGTGCAATGGCTGATGCCATTCTCGGCAAAATCAATCCCTCGGGCAAGCTCAACGAAACCTGGCCTCTCTCGCTTGAGGACGTTTCCGCAACGCCTTACTTCCCAAGCCGTGAGCGCACCGCCGAATATAGAGAAGGTCTCTTTGTCGGCTACCGCTATTTTGAGAGCGCAGGCGTTCCCGTACGTTATCCCTTCGGCTACGGCTTGAGCTATACGAATTTTGCATACAGCGATATTGAGGCAAACGAAAGTGGTGTCAGCGTTACCGTGACCAACACGGGTGCGTGCGACGGTGCCGAGGTCGTGCAGCTTTACGTTTCTTGCAATGATAGCAAGATCTACCGTCCCGAAAAGGAGCTCAAGGGATTTGCAAAGGTATTCCTCAAGGCAGGCGAGAGCCAACGCGTGACCATCGCGTTTGACGATAAGACCTTCCGTTACTTTGATACAACCGATGACGCGTGGGCGATTGAGGACTCCGACTATAACATTTGCATTGCAAGGAATGCACATGAGGTCGTTCTTTCGAGTGTGCTTCACGTAGCGGGCAAAAAGGCGAGCGATAACGCTCCCGCGTGCTACAAGACCGCAGACATCAAGAACGTATCTGACGCTGATTTTGAAGCACTCTTGGGTCACCCCATCCCCGACGGCAAATGGAGCGGCGAGATCACCGAAAACGATGCGCTCTGTCAGCTCTATTATGCAAAGGGCGCGTTTGCACGCTTCCTCTA